>JAJWOH010000031.1:0-31582 GCA_021635485.1 Segatella copri
AGGAGTGCTTTGCAATTGGCAAAGCACACAGTCGTGCATGGTATTCTGCAGGGCTACCAGATGGCCGTCGTGATGAACATGATGGGCGCAATCGGCACAATAGAAATCGGCATGAGTTCCCAGCGCTTCACCATGATGGTGAAACGTAACGGCAAGCAGCATCGGCAGGTAAACCAATAGCAGCAGCCAGGAAATTCTGATTCTCTTATGTGTTATCCTCTGCATTTATCTACAGTCTTTTCTGTATTTTCCGTTTGCAAAGTTAATCATTTCCGTTGTGATAATTCTTTGGATCTCGATAATTTGCTTGTCTATACAGAAATATTTTAAAGTATACTTTGCAAAAATACGAAAATATTTCTAACTATACTTCGAAATAATTCTAAAAGTTGCTTTATTTAAGGAATTTTTATGCTTTTCTTGGGGAATGTAGATAAACTCATCTACTTCCGCTTCTACCGCAGGGTAAACTTGCAGGAAATCATCACGGCGCAGAACGAGCTGCCTATTCCTATTCCATCTAATTCTTGCGGTTTCAGCTACCTGCATAAGCGAAGAGAGTATTTACGTGGAAAAGCAGATGGCTAGGTTTTGCCTTCTAGAGAAGAGGAGATTTTCCTGGACTGCGTTCCAATCAGTTTGTTCCAATCTTCCAATTCCAGTTCTTCCAATTAATTTTAAGAGGGTATGCATCTTTCGTTTGTCCTTCTTCTTTACTTCTTATTATTATATAACTTATTGATTATTAATTAATTATATATATAATATATATAAATATATATAAAAATCAGGGTAGGAGGGATATGCTGAAAAATTAATTGGAAGAACTGGAATCTGGAAGATTTTCTAATCTGCTTTCTTCTAAAAGGCTTATTATCAGAAGGTTAATGTGATGAAGTGGCGTTCCAATTAATTGGAAGGAGTCTCAGTCTCAGAGTCTCAGTTATAAAATAAGGGGGTACCATTCTTCCGCTCCCTCTTTCTTTATCTTTATAACTTATTGATTATTAATTAATTATATATAATAGATATATAAGAATAAAAGAAAAAGAGGGGGTGCTTGAAAAATAACTGAGACAACTGAGACTGAGATTTTTGATGCCTTTAGCTGAAATCAAAAACAATTCTAACTCCCTATCAAGCAGATGTTTATGTGGATGGTATTCGTGCGTCTAAGTTTGTCACTTTCTTCTCGTAATCAAAAAAAAGAAAATATTTCTTCCAAAAAAGGGGCATTTTTCGGGATTTTATTTGTATTTTTGCCCTGTCGTTTGATACGATTTCAACAACAAACAATTCAAAACCTAAAAAAATAGTTGGATTATGAACATATTTAAAAAGCTATTTGGTGGGCAAAAGACTACTGAGGAAGTGAAACAGGAGAAGGAAAAAGACTTCGACATGGTGAAATATGATGGTGTTCGTGCTCTCCGCATGCATCAATTTGACCTTGCAGCCAAGTCTTTGGAACACGCTCTGCAGTTGAATGCCGAAGATTTGGAATGCCGCGACTATCTCTCGCAGGCTTACATCTCTATGGGTGATCTGCAGAAAGCCTATGAGCAGTTGCAGATTCTCTCGGAAGCCCAGACCGACAACGTGGCGGTGTTGCTGCGTATGGCGGATGTGGCGTATATGATGGAGAACTATACTGCCATGTCGGAGGTATGCGATAAGGCTCTTCACCTGGACACATCGAATCTGCAGACCTATCTCTATTATGCCAAGGCTTGCCGGGGATTGGGCGAACCCATCCGTGCCGTGTCGATGCTGACTGAGGCGATAGGCAAGCGTGAGGATTTCTATGCCGCCCGATTGCTTCGTGGCAGCATCCTGTTGGATCAGGCTCAGCTTTCCGACGCAGAACTCGATGCAACTTTCCTCTATGAGCATATTCCGGACAACGAGGATGTGCTGTTGCTGAAGGCTCGTGTAGAGAAGGCGCAGGGAAAGATGGAGGAGGCTGAGCAGACCTATGGTAAGGTGATGGATGTAAATCCTTTCTCTATTGATGCGTATCGTGAGCGTAGCGAGGTTCGCAGAAGTCTGGGTGATAGTGCCGGTGCTGCCGAGGATGAGGCTGCAGCCAAGGAAATGGGTGCCGAAATTCCGGAACCATCAGAGGGAATAGAGCAGAAAATAAAGGAAAAAATGCAGCAGATGGACCCCTATAAGGTTTTCCATAACGAATACTGAATAATAGAATTTCATTTTTCTAACTGGAAAAAAATATTTTCCCAGTTAGAAAGATTATTTTTTATAACTACAAGTCGTCGTTTTCATCGTCTATAAACGATAAAATGCGTATTTGGATTACTGATGACATGCAAAAAGGCTGAACTTCGGGTAAGGAAGTCCAGCCTTTTGCTTATTTGTGATTTTGGGAAAATATAAAACTATTCTATCTGATACCATTATCTCTATCGCTATTGTTCAGCTTACGGCTGCCTGTATGGTATCTGCGGCCATGGCTGAAGTTGAAGCTGGCAGCAAAGACAAGCATGTTGCCCTGGTCAGCAAGGCGCACCTTGTTCTTCTGTTGCACATACTTGTTGAAAAGTTCATCCTTATACACGCAGCCATGAGGATAGAATACGAATAATCCGAGAATGCCAAACTGCCAGTTCTTATAACTGTAGGTTACGGCAAGATTGGAGGTAGGTTCTCCGCCATTCGTCTTTTCTCCCCAGAAACTCTTTTCCACCTTATAGGCACCATAGCCAATGTTCCAATTACCCGTCATGTATCGAATTTCTGCTCCATAACTGAAGTAATTGAACTCGTGGGAATAATCCAAACCCTTTGTCTTGACATTCTGATACTCGCACATAAGGTTCAAATCCAGATGATTCTTGATGAGGTGAACTTCTGGAGTCAACAGCAAGTGCTTGTAATTATGACTCTTCTGATTCTCCGGCTTGCTCACAAAGAGGTAAGAGCCATCCTCCCGCTTCTCTGGCAAGATAGATGTGGCTATTGGCTTGTCGTAATAAGTCCAGTTTCCCTCCAGGTACACAGACATCAGCGGAATGTTCCAGGAAGCCGACAAGGTATTGTTGTAGCCGGTAAATGGCTTCAGACCGCTATTGCCGTCACGTGCCTCAAAGCTGTTGGAATATTGGCGCAACTCGCTCAAGTCGGAAAGGCTTGGGATGTCTGACGTGATTTTGCTGCTCCATTTAAAACTCAGACGGTCGCTAGCCTTTGCCTGTAAAGTTACCTGTGGACGAAACAGCCATTTGCTGTATCCGTTCTCCCCCTGATGGATGGAAGACCTTGTTGCGCCAACTCCCACCTGATAACTGAACCACTTCTGCTGTCCCTGTAGCTGGGTGAAAAGATAGAGATTGCTGTACTTCAATTCCGTATCAGCATTACTGCTTCCCACATAGATGTTATCTGTGTGGCTGATATTATATTGTCCACCTACCGATAAAGCCATCTGTTTCCAGTTTTTGCTGTATGTTCCTTCACCAATAAGAGAGCGTTTTCTACCTGTTGCATCATAACTGTAATCGGTCAACGGAGCGCTTTTTACAGATTCCTCCGGCGTTTTGTTGAACGTATATTCCCTCATACGATACTGGTAATCTGTACCGATGTAAGTACCCACCAGGTTCAGAGCCAGGTTCTGGTCATGAGGCATGTTGAGCGAATAATAAATATCCAGAGATGGAATCTGCTCCAGCATTTTTCTGTTGTTTTGCAGATATTGATTCGCCTTGCCGCTTTCCTGATAAAGCTGGTTCATACCTCTCACCGGACTGTTGTGATTGTAGAAATTCAACCGTACATTCAATGTATATTTGTCTGGCTCACTAAGATTATAACCCAACTGTACATTATTGGTGGTGTATAGGAACGGAGAATCATAACCCAAATAATTGCGATGCAGAGTTTCTCCGGTAGGCAGATGATAAGTACCGAGACTCTCATAGCTTCGTTCTTCTACCGAGCGATAGGAGAAACTGTAGTTGATGCTGAATTCCGATTTCTTCACATTGTATTTGAAATAACCGTCGCTATTATTGAAACCAGCCTTGGTGCCTTGCATCGTAGAAACTCCAGCCACATAACCGGCATAGCGTCGGCGGACCTGGTAGTTGATGACTGCATCCAGATTGCTGTCTCCATATTTGAGTCCTGGAACATTGATGAATTCCACCTTTGTAACTTCATCCGGCTGCAAAGCCAAAACATCTTGCATGCTAGCCTTGACATCGTTGATGCGTATTTGCACATCTCCGCCCTTTAGTGACAGAACTTTGCGTTCTGCTCGATTTACGATAATGGTAGGCAAAGACATGTTGTCCAACAGATCATAACCATTGGAAGCCGTTTTCACCTGCTCTTTTGTAGGGAAAATGATTTGTCTATCTACTTTTTCTACAACCCTTGCGGCTTCAACGGTCACACCTTTCAACAGGTATGAATTCGCCTGCATCCTCACATTTCCGATACGGGCAATAGGTACCAGCTTACAAATCGTCTTATAGCCCACGAAAGAAACCTTCATGAGGGCCTGCTTCTGCTGGCAGGGGATGACGAAATCGCCATTGGCGTTGCTCACGCCTCCACAGAGAAAGGAGGAATCCTTCGGGTTGAGCAGCTGGATATTGGCGAATTCTACAGGAAGATTGTGATTGTCTATCAGTCTGCCTATCAGCTTGCGCTCGCTCTTGCGTATGCATTCTACCGTGATGAGGCTGTCGCCCACGGTCATCTGCATCGGATAGAAACCGATTACCTTGCGGATGGCATCGGGAATATTGGCTGTCTTCACGTTCTGGGTAACCGTGAAGTCTTCCAGTTCGTTGTAGATGAAGCTGATTTTATAGCGCTTGGAAGCCTTGTCGAGGTCGATGAGAACGTCCGACATGCTGCGGTCATGATAGTTGCGCTGGATGTGCTGTGCGCTCATCGCCAGGGCGAACGTGCACAGCAGGAATATGATGGCTGAAAATCTTCTCATAATGATACTTTTTAACTTTGAACTTTGAGCTTTGAACATTGAACTTTATGATTACTTTGAACTTTGAGCTTTGAATATTGAACTTTATGATTACTTTGAATGTTGAAAGTTCAGCTATTTCACAATCAGCTCGTTTTGCTGCAATTCGATGTTTACGTTCTCGAATTGGTTCAGTTCTTTTACGATGTTTTCGATGCTCGAATGACTGTTCCATTCGTAATAGAGGCGAAGGGTCTTGTCCTCGTTATTCTCAAACTTCACTTGTAAATCATAATAAGAAGCAATCTCTGAAATCATCTGCTCGAAAGCCACATTCTCGAAAGTCTTGTGAATGGCTGGCTTTTCTGGTTTCGGCTGGGGCAGGGAATCTTTTGTTGCTATCTGCTTTATGGAATCTGATTTCATCGTTTCCGGATGAGTATCAGCCGTTACCTGGGTTGGTTCCTGGCTGCGCTTGATGTAAGTATGGATTGCGGCAAAGGCAATACCCGAAATCAAGACGAAACCGGCGATGGATGCAGCCAGTTTGCGCCAGGAAGTAATAGGATGGGATGCTGCTTTCTGAGCAGCATTCTGAGTTGCTCCTTCCTGAACAATAGGATGGGATTCTTCCTGAAGATGATGCTCCTGGCTGAATTTCTCCCATTCCTCATCTACATTAATAATAGGAGAGGAGTTTTCAAGTGCAGAATCCACTTCCATCATCGTCTGATAGAGTTTTCGGCATTCCTCATCCTGCAATATTTCACGAATCTCCTCATCAGAATACTTCTCCTGATGGTCGATGATATCCAGTATTTTTTCAAACTTGTCCATAATAAATCTGCTAAGGGTTAAACTTTTGCTTTAATTTTCTGATGCCTTGCGCCAGATGCTTATAAACTGCCACTTCGCTGATGCCCAATTCTGTAGCAATCTCCCGATATTTCAGTTTCTGCCGAAAGCGGAGATCGAGTACCTTGCGGGTTTGTGGCGTGAGTTCAGTATCCATATAAGCCAGAATTGCCTCGTACTTTTCGGTCTCCCTGTTTATTTCGGCAATCGTCGCTTCCAGGGGAACTATCGAAGGCGAAGTATCGGCTTTCAGGAGGTGATGAACCCGGTCTTTCATCTTCTGTCGGCTCAACAGGTTGAGGCATTTATGGCGCACACACACCAGAAGATAGCTCCCGGCGTTGGCGGAAGGCAGGGGCGAATTGCCGGCTATTGTCTCGTTATCAAGACCCAGTTGAGTCTTTCCGTCGAGCACATCGGCAAAGACTTCGCTTACCACATCCTTGCTGGCTGCATCATCCTTCAGAAGTACCCTGGCCAATTGGTACATCCTCAGATAATGCTGCCGGAAGAGCTGTTCTATCGTTTCTTTGTTTATTTGCATTACTTTATTTTCTTTTGCCTATATTACAATCGAATTTTCATTTTCCTAACCCTTAGCAGAATATTTTTTAATGCAAATTTTTAAAACGTCAAAAATACCCTACCGGACTTGCTCCTTCTTCAGATGCTTGTAAAGCCACAGGAAGGCGGGAATGAGGAAGAGATCTGCCATGACCCACGCTACAGGGTCGCCGAAGCAGACTCCCGTCCATGCCAGGGCTGGCACCAGCCAGAGACTCACGCCGCATCTCGCTATCATTTCCATCACGCCACTCAGCATCGAGAGGTTGCTGTAACCCAAGCCCTGGATGCTGTAGCGCAGGATGGTGAGCAAGCCCAGACAAGGATAGAAATAGTTGGCGATGCGCATAAACTGGGCAGCATAAGTTACCACTTCCGCCTCGCCTTTATCCACGAAGAGCATCATCATCTCATCGGCAAACGGATAGATGAGCAGGAAGGTGAAGACGAAATAAAACACCATCATCCTGATGGCAGCCCTTACGCCCTGACCGATTCTATCCAGCTTCCGGGCTCCCAGGTTCTGACCGCAATAGGTAGCCATCGCCACGCCGATGTTTTCGAATACGCAGGTAAAGAGATATTTGATGCGCATAGAGGCTGTGAATGCCGCCACATAAACCGTTCCCAGAGCGTTGTTCGCACTCTGGAGCATGATGAGACCAATGGCGGTAATCGAGAACTGCAATCCCATCGGGACGCCGTTGTTCAGCAGAATGCTTACCTTTTTATTATCAAATTTTCTTTCTTCTCCCTTCGGAATCAGAATCTGCATCTTCTTCTTGATAAACCAGATACAGAGCAGCACGGAAATTCCCTGTGAAAGCCAAGTGGCAATACCCGCTCCCTCTACGCCAAGTCCCATGCCGAGAATCAGAATGCCATCGAGAATGATGTTGATGACCGAGGCTGTGATGAGAAAATAGAAAGGCTGCTTCGAGTTGCCCAGGGCACGAATCTGACCGGAGAGCAGGTTGTAGGCGATGGTAAAAGGAATCGCCGCAAACTGCAGCATCAGGAAGATGTAGGCATCATCGAACACCTCCTTCGGCGTATTCACCAGATGCAGAATCTTTCCGCAGAAGATGCAGGAAAGAAAGGTGATGACTACGGCAAACACCACGGCGATGCGGATGCTGTTGCTTACGTAAGCCCGCATCTTGGCATAATCCCTGGCGCCGAAAGCCTGGGCGACAGGGATGGCAAAACCGGCACAGGAGCCGTTGCAGAAACCCATGATGAGGAACATGATGGAGCTGGATGCGCCTACTGCCGCAAGAGCTCCCACGCCAATCCATCTTCCCACGATGGCGGCATCGATAATGAGATACATCTGTTGAAGGATGTAGCCTAGAATCAGCGGAATAGCAAATTTGATGATGGCTCGCAAAGGCGAGCCTACTGTCATGTCATTAGTAGACTTTGAACTTTGAGTTTTGACCATTGAACTTTATGATTAGTTTTTGTTATCCTAAAAATATAAGGAGGATGCACTCTTTATTTGAGTGCATCTCCAATCTTCTGTTTGATTTGTGCCATTTTGTTGCGGCGTTCGATGGAGAACGTGTCTCCGTGGGTTTCCACATAATCGAAGAGCATGAAAGCCTTGTTCAGGAGTTCATCTCTTGTGGGCTGTCCCACCATATCCGCCTCGTGATAATAGAGTTCGGCAAGCATGTCCATCTTGGAGAGTCGCTTCTCCTCGTCGTCGATTCCTGCCATCGCCTTCATCACGTCCTCGATGGTGGCGATGCTGTAGAAGGCGTAGGGGCCTACGTATTGGTTGTAGAGCTCCTTGATTTTCTCACGTCTCACTTCTATCTCTTTCTTTTCGAGCATTCTTTCGAGTGCCGCCATAAACTCGCGAATCAGTCGCTGTATGTAGTCTCGTTGTAGCATAAAATAGTCTTTATTTTATTCGTTGTTGTTGATAGCTTCCACATACTCCCACAGTTTCTTGTAGAAAGGATGTTTCGTCATTGTGTCCTTGTTGCCCAGGATGATGAGCTTCATTCGGGCTCTCGTCATCGCCACGTTCATGCGGCGGAGGTCTTTCAGGAAACCTATCTGGCCTTCATCGTTGGAACGTACCAGGGAGATGAGGATCACGTCTCTTTCCTGTCCCTGGAAACCATCCACCGTGTTTACGCTGATCAGACGGCGGTAAGGCTTGAAGAACTCATACTTCTTGATGAGCTTCTTGAGATATTGTACCTGGGCACGGTAAGGCGAAATGATGCCTACATCGATTCTCTCGCTCAATACCCGCTGCTTGCCTATCTTGGTGAAGTATTCCGCCAGGGTGAGCAGGGTTAGCTCGGCTTCTGCCTTATTGATGCGCCCGAAACTCTCGCCCACAAACTGCTCCTTGAAGTTCAAATCAGAATTCTGATTGGCTGCAGATACAGAAGATGATGTGGAAGCAGAATCCTCAGGAGCATCTTCTCCTTCTATCGTTATCTGATTCTCCTCGTTTGATGTATCAATCCACGTTATCGGATGGTCATAATCCAATACGCTCCGGTATTTGATCTGTGGCGCACTCTCCACCTTGCCCCCGTAGAACCAGTCGCTGGAGAATCGCATGATTTCGTCGTTCATGCGGTATTGGATTTTCAGCAGGGTTACTACCTCCGGCTTGTTTTCGGCGATGCGCTCCATCAGGGTCTTGCCCAGTCCGGCTCTTAATGCCGCGATACTCTTCACGGTAGGTGGCAGCTGACAATGGTCGCCTGCCAGAATCACCCGGCTGGCTCTTCTCATCGGAATCCAGCAGGCAGCTTCCAAAGCCTGGGCAGCCTCGTCGATAAAGAGGGTGCCGAACTTCATGCCTTCCAGCAGATGATGGGCTGAGCCTACCAGGGTACAGGCGATGACACGCGCCTCGCCAAAGAGTTCTGCGTTGATGCGGAGTTCTATCTCGGCGGCACGGCTCTTCAGCCTGTCCATCTTCTGATGATAGTTTTCGCTTCCTTTCTTGCGGTTCTTTCTTAATTCTCTGATTGCCTTGCGGATTGCCCAGAGCTGAGGGTAATCAGCATGGCTCTCAAAGCGGCGCTCGTAGGTAAAGCCCAGCATCTTATCGTTTACGCGGGTTGGGTTTCCGATACGGAGCACGTTGATGCCTCTATCCACCAGTTTTTCTGAAATCCAGTCTACAGCCATGTTGCTCTGTGCACAGACCAGTACCTGGCTTTCCCTCATCAGGGTTTCGTTGATGGCTTCCACCAGGGTCGTGGTCTTTCCGGTTCCCGGAGGTCCGTGAACGATTGCCACATCCTTCGCCCAAAGCACCTCGTTTACAGCCCTTTCCTGGGTAGGGTTGAGCCAAGGGAACTTCATCGGTTCGAAGGAGAATCTTCCTGCCTTCTGATGGGAATAGAACAAATCGCGGAGATAAGCCAGACGGTTGTTCTTCGCCTTCATCACGCGGTCCAGAGCCTCAAACATCAGTTTGTAGCTGGTTTCATCAAAAGAAAGCTGCACGCCGATAGGCTCTGTAGACTGCTGAAGTTCGAGCAGAGGGGCAGAATCGGGTACGGTAATCACCATTCTGTCGCCATCCACATAACTCACGGTTCCGGTAAAGGAGAAATATTTGATACTTTGACCTTTGAGATTTGAACTTTGAACTTTATGATTAGCGTCTGAAGGGTTTTCTGGCTGCTGAAGGGCTGTGTTGCCCTGGTTCTCATTCTTGCCCATCTTCTTGACCATAAAGAACATGACGGGGCGACCGAACTCAAAATTGTGCTCGATATCCTGGTCAGAGGTACGGAAAACCTCTATGGCTGTCTGGTTCAGCGAATTATAAAAGCTCTTTCCCACCTGTAGCGGGAACCAGGCATCACCTCGTTTCACCTTCCGCTGCAAGCCCATCTGTTCGGTAAGCTTGCGGAAGGCTTCTTTCTCGGTATAATACTCCAGCTGGAGCAGGGTGCGTTGCTGCAATAATGCCTGAATTGGTGAAATCTGTTCCATATAGGGTGCAAAAGTAGCGTATTTCTGCCGAATATGGAAAGAAAAAGAGATAAATATGTTTAAAGTTCCTGCTTTATTTATCCCAAAGCTGATAGTCGATTACCTTATTGTCGTTGGGCTGAATGCTGTCGCTTGCCGAAGATGCAGGTTCTTGGGCATTCTTCTCCAGATGATAATAACTCCCAGCCAGGGCTGCCAGTAGGGCGATGATGAGGGCACAGAGCAGGAGCAAGGCGTGGCGGTAACGGGGCGTACAGGACAGGCGCTGGCGCAGTTGGGCGATGTTTTGCGGACGGCTTTGCGGGTCGCGGCAACTACAGATTTCTGCCATCTTGCTGAGCGCCTTATCGCCCGTAGCCTTGGCCATGTCGCCCAGAACCATGCCCAGAGAATAAATATCGGCACGCGGTTCAGCCTTGGCAGCTGGTAGCATCTGTTCGGGAGCAATATAGCCCGAAGTTCCGGCTGGCGATTTCAATACGCAGAAAGAATCGCTATCCGAGAGACCGAAATCGATGAGCTTCACGTTCTGTCCGTTATGTGTAATCATGATGTTGGAAGGCTTCAGATCGCGATGAATCATCTGTTTGTTGTGCATGTATTCCAGCGCATCCATCAGCTGTCCTGCTATCTTGCGGGCGAGTTCTGCCGAGAGGGCATTCTTCTTGATGAGCTGCTCCAGATTATCGCCGTCAATATATTCCATCACCACTACCGTGCCCAGGTTGTCAACCTTTTCCAGGTCGATGGTACGGCAGATATTGGGATGTTCCAGCTGCTGGCCTATTTCAAACTCCTTGGCGAGTGCCTGGCGGTAAATAGGGGTGTAGAGAAAATCGTTCTTGAGACATTTCAACATGAAACGCTTGCCGTATTTGGTGGCTGTAAAGATGCGTGTATGGCCCGAAATAGACACGTAGCATTGGTGGAGATTACTGAATGCATCCTCCACAGGCAAGGGGTTTGAATTGCTCATCTCCTTGCTGATATCCTCGGTAAATCCCGATGTCGTTTTCTTCTTCTTTTCTTCAGTTCCTTCCATGCTCACGGATTCCTCTTTTTCTTGATTACTGTTATTTTATTTCTCGTTGATGTTGATGACGGTAAGTCCGCCGTTTCTGCCGGCTACGAACGAGGCTGTACGCTCGCCGCCACGCTCGATGTAGGGCAGGAAGAGGGGCTGCTCCTTGATGAAACAGCCTGTTACGAAGCGGTCGCCAGGCTGCAGCTTGCTGTTCTCTGATTTCTCTATTTCATAGGTGCTTTCGCCCAGATAGCGGAGCTGCAGCAGACGGTTGGGACTCCAACCGATAGAAACAAGACTACCTTCTTGTAAATCGCTACTTACCAGCTGGTTTGCCTTGAAGAAGGAGCTGTTGTACTTGGTGCTTGTCTTGAGCCAATGGGTAAATTCCATGTAGTTCCGATGACCGATATATTGGGAAAGCACATCGAGGGTTACCATGCGTGGCTTGTGATTGTCGCTCACATAACCATAGAGTCGTTTGAGGGTGGATGGCGAAATAGTTCCACTTGTTTTCTTCTCCAGATAGAGTGAAAACTCTTCGAAGTCGGTTGTCGTGGCAAGAATCTTGCCGTATTTCTGTTCTACGAGCGATTTGAGCTCTTCTATTTCGGGTGTTGTCATAATTTATCTTTTAATTATATGATTATTCAACATTTTTATTCTTCTACTATATGGGTGAATTTACCCCATATCTTATGGTTCTGATAGCTCTTTTTCATGCCTGCAGGCACGTGGAGCACGCAGGTGGCGAAGAAGCCTTCTACCTTGTTGGCGAAGGCGTTTTCTTCGCAGTAAGGAATCATGGAAGCTGAAACATAAAGGTCGGTAAGCGGACTTCCGTCGAAGGCGTAGTTGCTGATTTGTTCTGTGTTGGCTCCCAGATACACTTTCGTGAGTTTCTGGCAGCCTTGGAAAACGCCTGTAGGAATCAGCTTGATGCCTGCCCCAAGATGTATTTCCTTTATCTGGCTGTCCATGAAGGCACCTTGACCTAATGTTTTGACGTTGTCTGACAGATAAAACGCCTCGATGCTGCATTCCTTGAAGGCGTAGGCGCCAATGGAGGTAAAGGCGGAAGGAAGGGTGTATTTGCCCTTCTTTCCCATCGGAAACCAGACGATTCTGTTGCCTTCTGCATTCAGCAGCACGCCGTCCTGACTCTTGTAGTTAGCGTTGGCAGGCGAAACCGTAAGGGCTTCGAGTGCCGTGCATCCGCTGGAAGGGAGAATGCTGCCTGCTGAGGCAGGAATCTCTATTTCGCGGAGCGAAGTACAATCGGCAAATGCATCTTTCTCTATGGTGGTTGCATCGGCTGGGAGAACTACGTGGGTGAGCTTTTCGCAACCGGCAAATGTGCCTTGCACAATCTGGTTTTCTGCAGCTTCGTGATGATAAGGACCTACCATTCCGCCTGCTGCGAGGTGAACATCGGTAAGGTCTATATCCGATAGCTTGCCGGGGGTGACTGCGTTATCGTTGTCGCGCCCCATCATCATTCTCATACAGCTGAGGTCTTCGCCGTTCAGGGTTCCGGCTATGGTCAACTGGGTATATTCGTAAAGATGGTTGCCCATCAGCTGGGGCAGTTCACCTGTTTCGTTTAGCGTAATGGCGTCGCTCGTATCATATTTGATGGCGGTTCCTATGGTTTCTCCTACCCTATTCCGGGCGAAAGGCTGGAATTCGTAGTGGGCATTCCGCTCCAGATTTCCGATGCGCAACTTGATTTTTCCCTCCTTTCCGTCAAAGTTTTCTACGATGCATTTCTGCTTGTTCTCCGGCTCGCCGGTCAGATAAACGTAGCATCCGGTTTCGGTCATCGGCTCGCCACCATCATCGGTTATTTCGTAGCTTACGAATGCGCTCATCGGTCCGTGACTCAAGAGTGTAGCCGACGATAGTTTCGGACTTATATTGGGCTGGGTGGTGAAACTCATCATGTTGCTGGTTGTGGTTGTTCGCCCGTTGTTGCCCTGCAGCATATAATAATAGGTAGTGCCCGCTTTGAGCCCCGTCAGAACCAGCGAGACGTCAGCTCCCTGGGCATGAACCTCGCTGGTATTGAGGTTCATGCTCTCCGAAGTGCCGTATCTGAACAGGAGTTTCGGCATTTCTGTTTCTCCCTCTATGGTGGCTGATCCGTTGAGGGTAGCCTCTGTTCGGGTGATGTGGGTCGCCTCTGTGGTTATCAGGTGCGGCTCCAGATAGGCAGGCTTATCGCTATTGCTGCAACCTGCCATCATCATGTTTCCTATCAGAAGGGCAAGAAATCTGATGCTGCGTAATATGTTTTTTATGTTCATTTCTTACTTCTTTTGTTTTCCGATTTTAATACCTATGCCGATGCTGCCCTGCCATTGTTTTCCGGCGATGGTGATGGCTGAGGCTGCGATGCTCACTCTGTTGAACGAGGCGAGCACACCCAGCTGGGCTGCAAAGCCTTTGTGGGTAAGGTCTTCGTTGAGCAGGTATCCGCCTCCGCTGCTCTCGGTCTGCTGCCAGGCTGTAGCGGCTTTGCCGTAGCCTACGCCTTCGAAGAGGCAGAAACCATGCGTGATGTGGTGGATGGCTCCAGCGGTAAAGGTGTAGTTCTGGTGGCGTGTATTGCCTGTATAATAAGGTTTGATGCTGCTGCCCGGCGTGAAACCTTCTTTGTTGCAGGTTCCCTCTGTGCTGCCTATGCTCTTGAGGTTGCTGCTGGCATGGATGAAGAAGCCGTGGCGGCGCATCAGGGCGAAGAAGAGACCATAGGACGGTCCGTCTTCATGAAGGGATAGCGTGGCGAGCGTGTAGAGGGCGAGTGGCATCTTCTTACGTACTTGTGGGATGGCAATCGTATCTATTACCGTCTTTACCTCTACGATGGTGTCGTGCTTCTCCTGGATGATAGGAGTAGGCTTGGGCAATTTCAGTTTCAGCTCGTAGGTCATTCTGCTTTCCAGCGGTTTGCTGAACCGGTAATCGCGGAGCACGCCCCATTCCGGATGCTTGATGGTGAGCAGTTTGGAGCCTTTAGGAAGATAGAGCCAGATTTCGCCCACTTTATCTTTTCGCGATACGATTCCGAGCGGGGTGGAGAAGGCAAAGTCGGAGGGTGCTTCTACCTTCACCAGGGCGCAAGGCTCATCGTTGAGGTCGCGCACGGGGGTGATAAAGGCACTCACGTCGTTGGGCAACAGGCGGAAACCTGCTACCGAAAACTCCTGTGCCTGAACGGATGCTGACCACAGGTTTAATATGAATAAGAGTATCGTGAGTCTAAAACTCCCAACTCTTAACTTCTCACTCCTAACTGCCATCATATTATTCTAAATTAAAGTCTTGTATACTGATTACATCGTCTCCGCTATGTACGGTTCCTGCCGGTTGCCAGGTGCGCACGTGGATGAGTGGCATGGACGGGTTGCGGAAATCCCAGAGCAGAAAGAGATAGCCGTCGTCTGCGTAGCGGTCGCTCTTGTATTGCTGCCGGAGGGTGACGCCGTAAATGCCGTCCATCGTAGGATGGCGCATGATGCGGAATCCCGAGAACTTCAAGTCTATCTTCTGGTTGGCTGTAAATACCTTCGCCAGTCTTGAAATATAGTCTTTCTTCGAGTGAATGGCGTAGGTTACCTTTGCTTCAGCCTGACACTTGTTGTCGTTGGTTACTGGTTTTATCACGTTTCCTACGATGATGAGTGCCTTGTCGCTAAACACCTGTTTCAGAAAATCTAGATCCTTGGTGGTATAGGCTGTGCGGAAATGTTCGCAGTAGTTGAGGATGGTATGGCGGCGTCTGGCATCGGTCTCTGTGAGTTTACCCTGCATGATTTTCGAGGCTTCCTTGTAGAAAGGATTCGACTGTGCCATCGTCTTGAGATCTACCTGCGAAAGATGGCTGGTCTTTCCTGCTTTTGATGCCTTCGCTTGCCTGCTTGCCTGTTCTTCCGGTTGGTAATCAGCCGCACTCTTCGTGCCTTCTTCCGTCTCTCCGTTCATCAGCATCTGCGCCTGCTGCCTGTTGGCTTCCGGAACCGCATTTTTATTGTCTTCTGTGAATACTACCATACCCTGGCGGTCGATAAATCCCTCTCTCTTAGAGTTTTGCTCGCGGAACCGGAGCTGCCCGTTGCGGAAACGGGTGTCTAGCAGACAGCCACGCAAAGGGATGGTAAACAGCTCGTTACCATCTGCATCTTCTACCACGTATCGCTTGCCTTTCGCGCCGTTGTCCTGTTCTACAAGTTCCAGTCCTTCGTTCACTCCGTATCGGATTTCCTGACAGTCGCCTTTATAAACGGCAGAGGGTAGCAGCCACAAGGCTGCCACCCATCCTCCGAGAAGGAGTGAGAGAAGGGATAATATCAATACCGTCTTCTTCATCTATAATTCTCTGTATTCTTATCATTCCTAGCCCTTCGAGCGAAAGGCCGTCTTACTTATTTTCCCCAGTTCTGAATCTCGCCGCCTATCTCTATCTTCACCTGGTCTGGGTTGTCAGAAATAATGAAGTTGACAAGATGTTCGGTTCCGGGTTTAAACTGGAATCTGCTCTCGTAGAGATAACTTACACCTTTCATTACCACTTCGATGAGTGGTCTCCGGTTTTCTATGCGTTGAGGCACGATGATTGCCGAGTAGATGTAGTCGCTCTCCTGATGGGCGATGATGCTCTGCTGGGTTCCTTTCACATAACGGGTTGCTACGCCTGCCTGAAGGTCGATGGTGGCTGTAGGTACCGTGCTGTGGATGGTTACCTGGGCATGAGTTGGCATGTCTCCCTCAAAGTCTTCGCCCTTGATCAGACGTATCTTGAGCTTGCTCATGATGTGCTTGAAGTTGAGGCTGATAGGGGAGTTGGATGCCTGGATGTTCTTGCTGGTGGCAAAGAGCAGGTCGCTTGCCTCGTAACCGCCGGGTGCAGTTGCCGTCTTCGGGGTACTCTGGTCGAGGGCTACGCTGAAAGGCTGGTCTGTCGTGCTGCTTACGCCCTGTATGTATGGGTAGTAAGCGTAGGCGTTGTAGGTGCCTTCGTCCCAGTAGAGGGTGCGGGCGGCTTCCCATTTGCTGCCATCGTAGGTGAGCGCTTCGTTGTTTACGAGATTGCCGCCTATTTCGAGTGGAGCCTTGCTTTCTGCCACGTAGAGACCTATCTTGTCGTTTGACTCGAAACTGGTTGCCGTGGCACGGCTCTGGCCGGGATAGTTTACGGCAAAAGTCATCGGCGTAGATTGGGCATCCTTGTAGCGGGAGGTTGTTTCCACCTCCTCGCTACATGAAACCATTCCTAATATAGCCAACGCAAAACTGGCGTATCTTATTATATGTTTCTTCATTTTTTTCTTGTTTTAATGGTCCATATTCTGATTTACCTTGCCCTCGCTCTTAGCGATGCTTTCTAACCTTTGCCATTTTCAGCGGACTGCCTTTATGGAAGACTGGAGCATGCTGGTAGGTTCCGGATGTGCGTTGGTCGCCATTGCCGCCGAAAGCACGGCTCTCTACGATTCCCGCATCCCGCTTGTCGTTCTTCACGAAATCTTCGAAACTGTAGGTTTCTCCGGCATAAGCCTTGATGCGCTTCACGATACTCTCACGGCTGATGGTGCTGTAGTAAGGAATATCGTTGTTCATGCAGGAGTTCGGCTCCGAACGGAATACACCTCGGTTGTGCATGTAGCCTCCCTCGTAAATGTCTACGATGTCGCTATATCGGTCGTCGAAAATCAGATGACTCCAGCCTACGCTGTGCATCTTGCCGGTAAGTTCCAGGTTATCAAACCAACCAAGCGACTTGGCTCCGTTGAATTCAAGAACGTGTCCGCAGCAGGTGCAGTCGCAGAAATCGATGAAGGCGTTGTGATAAATGTACTCATCGCCCAACTTTCCGAATCCGTGTCCGCCTGCCTCATGCTGGATGACGCCGCGGGTATCGAGCGGATAATCATAGGTGCTCTGAGGACAGAAGGCAATAGCCGAACCATCTTCCCACATCTGGCAGATGCCACCGTAATCGGTAGAATTAGGAACCATGATGATCAGGGTCTGATTCAGATTACTCTTGTTGACGGTTGGAGCGCCCAGAGCATAATCGAATACTTCGTCATAATCAGCCTTCAATCCTACGCCACCGGTAAAGGTGGTATTGAATCGGTTGTAGCGGATGGTGTTCACGGTTCCTACGCCCGATTCCGTAGAAAGCGGAATGGCGGTATAGACGTTGAAGTAATCACGGTAAGTCTTGTAAGGTTCAATACCAAAGAAATACTCCACTTCCTGCTTGATATCCTTCAGATATTTGCCGCTGGCAATATCCTTTGCGCTAAAGCCGTCGCCGAGCAGCACGATATTGATTCCACCATTGTTGCCCTTGGTAGCCTTCTGCAGGGTAATCCATTCGTCCTCGCCATATTCATAACCATACTGCGAAACGCTACATTCGTGGGTGTAGTCTTTGTCTTTCAGGCGGAATACCACCTTTCCATCACGGCTATCGGCATTCTTAGCCATGCTCTTGATGGTCAAGGTTACTTCTGTCTTCTTGTTGCCGCTGGCAGGAGAAACCTCGCACCAGTCTGGCTTGCTGGCTACTTCCCATTCGCCTTCGGCGTTAATCACCAGTTTCTGCTTATGCTCCGTGCTTAAAGCGCAGGCTACAGATGGTCGGCAAACGAGCTCGTGGTGAGCTGCGATACGCTTGAAGTCGCACCAGCCTGGTGCTGATTGATACTGGGAAATGGCAGATTCAGGAACTTCGAGAGTGAAGTTATCCTTGGCTACGCCGTTGAAAGCGCCATTCTGAACGTAAGCAGGCATCGTTCCTTTACAAACAATGGAGTTGATTCCATAACAATTTGCAAAAGCGCCACCATTATCGCCCCACGTAGGTTCATAACAAATATTTTCGAGGCTCTCAGGAAATACTAATCCTTCAATACTGCGACAATTAGCAAAAGCGCCAGCTCCAATACTTTCTATGCCTTCTGGAAATTCTAGTGTGCCCATTAGTCTCCAGTTATAAGCAAATGAATTTCTACCTATTGATACAATATGTTTTGGAAGAACCAATGTTCCAGAGAAATCACATCCGTTAAATGCATTATCTCCAATAGAAGTTAATTCTTTTGGCAGAACTAAGTCTCCTTTCATATGGGTGTTTTCGAAAGCACCAGCTCCAATAGTCTTTATACCTTCGTGTAGTGTTAATGTTCCATTAAAGCCGCATCCGGAGAATGTTGAAATATCTATTGTTGTCAATGATTGCGGTATGGTAAGGGAACCTGTAAGATTCTTGCATTCATAAAATGCTAGATCTCCAAGTCTCTCTAGTTTATCTGGTAAATGTAACTCTCCATATAGTCCAGCACAATTTTTAAACGCATTAGGTCCTATATATTTTAAGTTATTTGGTAACTTTAATTCACATGTAAAGTTACAATCTGTAAATGCACCAAGCCCTAAAGAGGAACCACCACCTCCTATGTACTCTAAAGTACTAGGTAAAGAGAGAGAACCAGTAAATGCTCTACAACCACAGAAGGCACTAGCTTCAATACGAGTGACACCTTCTGGAATGATTAGGGAACCAGTCAAACTGCTGCAATCATTAAAAGCTGCTTGTCCTATTATTTTTAGTTTGTCTGGTAAAACAAGATGGGTGAGAGATAGTTTGTTGTTTAATGCCAAGGTTGGAATACGATCTCCTTGTCCCCTGGTCTCGCTCCAATCATTGCCGTTTTCGGCGTCTTCTGACGTAGGCATAATAGAAACATCTTTCAAGTTTAATGCAGCTAAAACAGACATAGAATCTCTCATGAAAAAGAAATCACGAGAATTGATCTGTCCCGTAATCTTCAGATTCTTAATCTTGGTATAGTCCTTATTAGCCGCAGTAATGGCATTCTTCAAACCTCCAGGAGTAGAGTTGATGACAATATACTCCTTCGCCGTTGCATCATGACTTACCAAATCATTCTCCCAAGGAGTGATGCTTTCGCTTACCAAAGTCAGCTTGTAAGCGCCGCTTCCGGTCTGCTTATCTACTTCGATACCGAAGTTCATCATCTTGCCTGCCACATAGGTAAGAGCCTCGTTCTTAGTGAACTTATAAGGCACGCCGCCGATGGTGATGCTGAAGAGGGTTGTGCCGGCAGCCACGGTTTGAGGAACCACGATGGTGCGCCACTCGTCGTTTGTACGAGATGGGATGGTCATGGTGTTCTCTACAGCACCTGCAGTCTTGATTTCGCCAGTAGAAAGGTTGATGCTTGCCTTGCGGGCTACGTTGGCTGTCAGAACAATCTTTTCCAGATTCGCCCATTCGCCCTCGGCAAAACCGGAACCCTTAATCAGGGTGACGCGGGCATTAGACATGCGATGCGCCATAGGCAAACGGATTACGCTGGTGGTAGGAGCCACATCTGACACCTTGCCCCAGAGAAAATCGCTCGCTTCGTAGCCACCCATTTCGCCATTCTCGGTAGCCTTGCTCTGGTCTTTCTGTACTTCAAACTGATAATCCTCTATGCTCTCAGGGTTGGCAAACGGATAGTAACCATACACATCAATATGCGTATGCTTGTCTTTCCAGAAAAGGTCATAAGCAGAGTTCCACTTATAGTTAGGCTCATCGAAAGTGTGGCGCACATTATCGCCACGGTTGCCGTTTACCTTCAAGGTTCCAGGCTTGTTTCCCTCGTAATCTACGATATAAACGCCCATCACGTCGCCGTTGCAGAAACCGTTGTCGTTGACGCGGGTTACGGCAAGCTGGTCGATATCGCCCGAAAGCTGGATGCGGTTGCTGTCGTGCTGCTCGGTCTTGTCGCCGAAGAAGTCATCGCTACAGCCTGTCAGAAGCATGGCTCCTGCCGCAAGCAGATATAATAAGGTATGTTTTACTCTTTTCATAAATAATTCGTTTTGGGGAGATGACTTTTCTCTAAAAGAAAGATCATCTCGTATTATTTCTAGGATAGAAAATCGTCTGTACTTTTTTATTCGGCTGTACCACCATAGTCGATACCGTCGTCTTCCCACTTGCTGATGTTTACATTCACGCCGTTGCTGGTCTTGCTGAGCGTAACGGTAAACTTATGCATCTTGCCAGCCTCGAAAGCGGAAAACTTGGATGACTTAGGAAGATTGAAATCTCTGCCGTCAACATTTACGGTAATGAGATTTCCCTCGCCTACGGCTTGCGGAATGATGAACGCCTTGTAGCTGTTGCCTTCTTCCTTGAGCGGAATGAGGTTTGTATCATCACCCTTGGCTGTTACGGCACCTGTAGAAAGATTGGCTGTAGCCTGTGTCTTCAGGCGGTTGATCTTTACGCTAATCTTGGCTGCAGCAAGCGAAGCCTCTGTAAATCCGTTTCCTGCCACGAGCTTGATAATCATCTGGCTCAACACATGCTTGGCTTCTATCTTCACGGCGCTTTCTGAAGGTTTCGCATCTGTAGTCTTGCCTATCAGAAGTTCGCTAGCCTTGTATTTTTCCGTTGTGCTCTGGTCAGCATTTACGGTCCAAGGCATCGCCTCTATGTTGCTGATAGTGGCTGTATATGGATAATAAATATAGAAATCGGCGTGGGTGCTGTTGTCTTTCCAGTAGGTTGGAGTTGCAGCCTTCCAGGTTCCATCATAGGTGAATTTCGTGTTGTCTATATAGTTACCTGTCGTTTGGAGTGTTGCGGCAGAGCCGTCGGCTTGATGGTTGACGACAAACAGGCCTATCTGGTCGCCCGCTTCGAAAGCCAGATCTGTAGCACGGCTTTGTATCGAAGTGCTGATGCTGATAGGCACTTTTGCTGAAGGGGGTGGACTAGGTGTAGGGTCTAATTCAGAACCTCCACCGGAACATGCGGTTAATGCGAGTAGCATGCTCCCTACAATTGCTAGATGCTTCTTCTGTTTCATGATTTCTTTGTTTTATATGATTACTTTTTCTAGGTGTATCTGGAACTGTCAGTTTCATTTACTCTGCAAAGGTATGAAAAAATGTGGTATTATACAAGTTCATAATGGTTCATATAGGGAAAAAGTTGCTAAACAACATATTTTCAGAGGGTAAACGGAGGGTGAACTCAAAGAAAAAAGGCAGTTTCCTGCATGTTGGAAACTGCCTTTCTCTTTAAAGTGGGGATTGCCCCGTCTGTTATCTGATGATTTTCATTACATCTTCGATGGTGCGGTTGAATGGTCCGTTGTGCTCCAGTTTGATGGTACACATGGCTGCCGCAAACTTGCCGGCTTCTACCGGATTGGCTCCCTGAAGGCGCTTGTAGAGATAGCCTGCCGAATAGGTATCGCCGCATCCGGTAGCATCTACTACTTCATGAGGAGGATAGGCTGGAATGTCGTAGAACGTATCATCTACATAAACCAGCGAACCCTCGCTACCTAGGGTGATGATAACCTCGGCTACGCCCCAGGCATGAATCAGCTTGGCGGCTTCCTTCGGGTCCTTCAGTCCGGTAATGGTCTCCATTTCGGTTTCATTCACCTTCAGATAATAGGTGTTCTTGAGCACATCGAGCTTGTCCTTCCAGTCGATGGCGTAAACTTTCTCGTCTCTCACCTCGCGCAGATATCCCTGCACATCGATGGAAACTTTTCCCTTCTTGGCAAGAAAGGCAACCACTTCCGGCGAGAAATCATCGCTCAGCAGACTGCCCAGGTGGAAGACCTTGGCCTCTACATGCTCCAGCTGCTGGATGGTGAAAGGATCTGCCTTGGCAAGCACACGCTGCTTACGGTCGTTAGGATTATCGCCATAAATATTCTCGAAGAAAACCGTATTGCGCGATGGGTTCAAGGTGACGTCTATTCCTGCCTTGAGCATCTTTTCAACCGGTTCCTTCTCGGTAGGATCCATCGCCGTAATGAGCGAGAAACTTACATCCTTTGGCAATTGGTTGATGGCGTAGGCAAAATAAAAAGAGGTGCCGCCAGCCATGTAAACCGTACTGCTCGGGGTCACGATTTTATCCTTTGTTACGTGCCCAATACAACAAATATCTTTCATTCTTATTACATTTTACGGATGCAAAGGTACTGCAAATCGAGAATAATACAAAAAAAAATGGGAATTATTTTGTTTTGTTCGCATTTTAATGTACCTTTGCATCGATAAAAAGCAATTTTTAAAATATTATCTAGAACAGATATAAAGAAACATTATGTGGTTTGATAATTTAATCAACGTGCATTCGGCGGTGCAAGGCATCGTCATCCTGTCTTTGATTTGTACTTTGGGTCTTGCCCTTGGCAAGATTCATGTCAAAGGAATCTCCCTTGGCATAGCCTTCGTATTCTTCGTGGGTATTATAGCGGGGCATCTAGGGCTCTCTATTGACCAGAACATGCTGGAGTTTGCAGAAAGCTTCGGCCTTACCATGTTTGTGTATGTGCTGGGTCTTTATGTGGGTCCTAACTTTTTCGGTTCGATGCGTCACGAAGGCATTTCGCTCAATCTCTGGAGTCTGGCTGTCATCCTGGTGGGAACCTTGTTCTCGCTCGGCTTGTGCTGGATTTTGCCAATCAGTCTGCCTGATATGATGGGCATCCTGTGTGGCGCCACAACCAATACGCCTGCCCTTGGTGCTGCCCAGCAGGCGTTGCAGCAGTTGGGCTTGCCTAGCGAAGGTGCGGCTCTGGGCTGTGCCGTTACTTATCCGTTGGGTGTTGTGGGCGTTATCCTGGCGATGATGCTCTTGCGCAAACTCTTTGTGAAACCGGAAGATTTGGAGATTCGCAATAATGATGATGACGACCATACGTCTATCGGACAATACGTAATCGTGAATCCTGCCCTGAACGGCAATACCATCGCAGAGATTACGATGATGACGCATCGCAAGTTCATCATCTCCCGTGTGTGGAGAGGCGAACAGGTGATAGTTCCTCAGGCTGATACGGTTCTTCATACGAATGATAATGTGCTCGTGGTTACCAATAAGGATGAGGTTTCGGCGATGCAGATTCTCTTCGGAAAGAAGGTGGATAAGGAGTGGAATAATGATAAGGTAGACTGGAATGCGATTGATGCGAAGGTAGAAAGCCGCATTATCGTTGTTACCCGTCCGGGACTGAACGGCAAGCGCCTGGGCAGTCTGCAGATGCGAAATTCCTATGGCGTGAATGTGAGCCGAGTGCTTCGTGGTGATATCCGTCTGCTTGCTACAGATGACCTCCGTCTGCAGTACGGCGACCGACTGACGGTAGTTGGCGACCCTACGAGTATCGACCATGTAGAGCAGTTTCTGGGTAATGCCGTAAAGACCCTGAACGAGCCGAACCTCGGCGCTATCTTCCTCGGAATCATTCTCGGTCTTGCCGTAGGAACCATTCCTCTGGATATTCCTGGAATGACGGCTCCTGTGCGTCTGGGTATTGCCGGTGGTCCTATCGTGATGGGTATTCTGATTGGTGCGTTGGGGCCTCGTGTGCATTTCATCTCTTACATGACGCGAAGTGCGGGTCTGATGCTGCGAGAACTGGGTCTTGCCCTCTATCTCGGTTGTCTGGGTTTGGCGGCTGGTGGACAGTTCTTCGAGACGGTAGTCCGTCCGGAAGGTTTGATGTGGGTAGGCATCGGTTTCCTTATCACGGTTGTGCCTGTGGTTATCGTAGGTCTCATCATCCTGAAGACCAAGAAGTATGACTTCGGCAGTATCTGCGGAATCCTCTGTGGAAGTATGGCGAATCCGATGGCGCTTACTTACGCCAACGAGACGCTGGATGGCGATACGCCAAGTATCAGTTATGCTACGGTTTATCCGCTCGGCATGTTTATCAGAGTGGTGATAGCTCAGGTTATCGTGATGTTCTTTGTCTGATGTTACGATGTTTTCATCTGTTTCTGCGGATTCTGTCATCCGCAGATATGAAGAAAGGCTGGTTTCGGTTAGAAATCAGCCTTTCTTGTTATAGTCATCTTCTTTCCCGTCATCGGGTGTTCAAATGTGATTTCCTCTGCATGAAGATGCAGTCTTGTTGCCGGCTCGTTGCCGTAGAGCGGATCGCCGATGATAGGTGCATTCAGACCTTCCTGATGAGCACAATGCACTCTCAGCTGGTGCGTTCTGCCCGTTTTCGGATAGAGCGCCAGGCGAAGATGGGTATCGTCAATACGCTCTAGAACCTCGTATTCTGTAATGGCTTCCTTGCCCTGTTCGCGGTTTACCATCTGTCGTGGACGGTCTAGGAAATCTGCTATCAGGGGGAGCGAGATGTAACCTCTTCCGCCTTCAGCTTCTTTCAGAATCCGGTTGCACGATTCCTTGTCTTTTCCGCAAACGATGGCTACGTATTTCTTCTGAACCCGATGATTCAGAAACTCCTTCTGCAGGCGATGATAGGCAAACTCGGTCTTGGTAATAATCATCAGTCCGCTTGTTGCCATGTCCAGACGATGGACGATGAGCGGACCGGTAGCTTCCTGATATTTCCTGTGCATCAGAGCGTAGACGGAAGGCTGGGCTGCATCTTTCCCCGGAACCGAGAGTAAACCTTCGGGCTTATAGATGACTGCCAGTTCACGGTCTTCGTAGAGCGTTTCCACCTTATTATATATAGTAGCCTCGGTCTGTTGGGTTTCAAAGACTGTTTTAGGCAGCATCCAATGTAGTATCGGTTTGCATTTTCCGTTGCAGGCAGGATAAAACTGAAGATGATGTCTGATTTCTTCTTTCGGACTCTCTCCCCACCAGAACATCGCCATCTGCAGAGGCTTGTAGCCATGCTGGTAAGCGTATTGCAAGAGTTTCGGCTCGCAGCATTCTCCACTTCCTGCAGGTGGAATCTTAATCGCCTCGTCCTTGAAAATCTCCAGCAGGTTCTTGCTTTCTCCTTCCGCATTCAGCATCTCGAATTTCGCAAACAGCCATTGCTGAAGTGCTTCTGATAGCTCTTTGCGGAGTTTTTTTGCCCTGTTCAAGTCCTTTTCGTAGTTTTCATATAGCGTTTCGTACGCCGTCTTTTCGTTTATCGACTTTTTCAGCCTCTTCAGTTCTGCCTTCATAAACTGGCTCTCTTTTATCATCGCTTTCTCCTCTTCCTCGCTCAGGGGTGTTCCTGCCGAAAGGGCTTCCTGGCGCCTTGCATCTCGCTTTTCCTTTGCTTCTTTTATCTTTGTCTGATAGTTTGCGATAACTTCCTGGCGCTTTTGCTGCAAATCATCAATCAGGCTTTTCCCCTTTATCAGGGTTTCGTTGGCTTCAAACTGTCTGATTTGCTGGTTCATTTCCGAAATCTCAGCCTCATGTACCTTGAAATATCCGTCGGGTTGAAGATAATCGAAAACGGCTGGCACAAAACCTTCCCAGTCGCTTCTGCCGCCAATCTGTCCGCTATAAGCTCTCAGATAGCCAATCTTGCCATTCCCGGCTTCTACGATAAGTACGCCGAACATCTTTCCACGGTCTATTTCCTCCCGCCAGTCGTTTCGCTGTGAGAGTTCATCCTGCAACTCTCTGCATGCTTCGATGCAGAGCGGATGAGGTTCGTAGCTGAATGGATTGTTCATCCTTTCAGGTATATTATTTAGTTCTATATTTTTGAATAAATGCATTTCCATGCTACAAAGATACACATTTAAACGCGTTTTAGTTCATATTTTATATAAAAAATGAGTTTTTCAGTTATTTTTTTGTCTATTTGGATTTTTTGTTGTACTTTCGCAACTGAAACATAAATTCATTTAAATAGTCTATCATGGTAAGTGTATATAGAAAGATAATGACGATGCAGATTAAGAACGGACTGTGCCTTCTGTGGTTATTCGTTCTGATGCTGCTGTTTGCCGCTTGTTCTCATCGGCAGAAGGGTGATGAGTCGTGGCATAAAGATATCGATGAATTTGTGTCCGGTCACCAATCTCTCATGCAGAGTCATCCTGATTCGATGATCATGCTGATAAGAAATTTCAAATGTGAAGGTAATCCCGATAAAAGCGATCAATGGAAAAAATTATTAATAGCTAAATGTTATTATATGAAGGGGGCTGATGCCCAATGCCAGTCGTTGATAGATTCGGTTAACGCTTATTGCAAACAAACTCCTGACAACAGAATTCTTTCTTGTGCTGATAATCTGCAAGGCATACTTTTGCTGGTTTCCGGCAAGAGGAAGGAGGCTTTGAATTATTATGAGAAAGCTTATCATGAAATCATGAACCTTGACAGTTGCGGCGAGGCGATTGATGTATGTATCAATATTGCCGATGCGTCCAGACAGATGGGTAAGCTGGCGGATGCTTCTTCCTGGTATCGCCGTGCCTATTTCCTGGCAGATTCTCTGAATCAGCATGAAGCCCAGAACAGTATTCTCTCAGGACTGGGACAGGTTTATAATGATTTGCAGAACTATCAGCTGGCGCATCATTATTTCCAGAAGGCTGAACGCCTGTATCCGCCAAAGAATCCGAAAGATGTTCATTTCTTTTACAACAGTTGGGGAAATGTGTACAGCAGTCAGGAAAAACCGGCTGAGGCTCTGAAATGCTTCCTGAAGGCTCAAAAGGCTACACGGCAGATGGAACAGCCCCTGGCAACGGCTATTGTTGATGCTAATCTCGGACAGACTTATCTGGAACTCAACCGGTTGGATTCTGCACAGAAATATCTGACTCTTACCACGAAATTCTTCTTTGCCCAGCCCTCCATGCAGAGCGATGTACAGTTCTATGTGGATGGGTTGAATGCATCTCTGGCTCTGAAGCAGGATAGTCTGGCTAAGGCTACCGAGATTTTGAACAAGCCATACGATCTCTCCAAGATGTCGCCTAATTATCTTTACCTTTATCATAAGGGACTGGCGGCTCTTTGTGAGCGCAAGGGACAATATGCCAAGGCTCTGCAATATCAGAAACTGATGAATCAGTACGACGATTCGCTCCGTAATGCCACGATGGTTTCGAATGTTCAGGAGAATGAATTGAGATTCAAGCAGGATACGGCCATCGTTCGCCGTGATTTATCCCTTAGCACCACGCAAGCAGAGGTAAGATCCTTTAGAGTCATCCTGCTCCTGATTATCGGCTTGCTGGTAATGAGCGTGTTGGCTCTCATCGCTTTCCTCCGTTACAAATGGTTGCGCAGCAAGCATCAGCATCATGAGGAGATGAACCGGATGATGGCTCTGAAGATGGAGAATGTGCGCAATCGTTTCTCGCCTCATTTTGTATTTAATGTGCTCAATATCTTCGTATCTAATCTTCCGAAGGGGGTTAATGTCAAACCGCTTCAGCTCCTGATACAGGTACTGCGTGCCTACTTGCTTTCTTGCGATAAGATGGCGGTAAGTTTGGAAGAGGAACTGCAGATGGTGACGAGCTATTCTACTCTTCGCCATGAAACCAATCCGTTCCTTCCGATGCCTCAGTTCCATGTTGCCAAGGATGTGGATATGAAGCTTATGCTGCCGTCTATGATTATCCAGATTCCTGTAGAGAATGCCTTGAAACATGCTTTTGTGGGAATGGAAGAGACGGAAGATAAGCCTTTGCTGGATGTAAACATCTGGGTTGAGGACGATATGCTCCGCATAGATGTTACAGACAACGGATGTGGAGTTTCGGGTACCGTTGGCAAGAAAAAGAAAAATTGTGCTGCCAGTACGGGAACCGGATTGAGAATTCTGAACAGTACCATCGAAATGCTTAATGCAAGCAACGAACGCAAGATGTTTTTCAAGATGCAGAGCAACAGAGGAACATCAGAAGAGGAGGGTGGTACCAGGAATAGAGGAATATGTGTAAGTATCGGAGTTCCATGTAATTACGATTATAATGTCTTTAAGTAAGAAACTTTTCATAAGAATTTAAAACGAAAATAACATGCAAGATAGAATTAAGGTTGTGATTGTGGACGATGAACCACAGAGCATCCACAGGTTGCAGGATGATTTGGCAACTCTGGAAGATTTTGAGGTGATTGCCACATCCTCTTCGGCGGTATCGGCAAAGAATCTGGTGATGAGCATACAGCCCGATGTGCTGTTCATCGATGTCGAAATGCCTGGACAGACGGGTTTTGAGGTGTTGCAATCTCTGAGAGATGAAATTCCGATGGAACTTATCGTAGTATTTTACAGCGCCTTCGATAAGTATATGATTGATGCGCTCAGAGCCTCTGCCTTCGATTTCCTGTTGAAACCTTATCAGCAGGATGAGTTTGAACTGGTGGTAGACCGAATCCGGCAGAAAATGAAAGATGGAGATGATGTGGATGAAGATGCTTCTTCCGTTCCTGAGTCCTCTTCCTGTTCTTCTGAATCAGTCTTGGCTTCTCAGAAGGCTCAGGATTTTTCGGGAATGAATGGGATGCTGGGAACAGCAGCCAAGCGTCTTGCCATTCAGACCATTTCGGGTTTATTGATGTTGAAGCCCGATGATGTGTTCAGTTGCACTTTTGATGAGGCTACTCATCTTTGGCAGTTGAAGTTGTCGAATGGGCAGGTTTATAAATTGAAGAGGCAGGCCACGGCAAAGACCATCCTTTCCATGTCGCCTTCTCTGGCTCAGGTTCGTCAGGATTGCATCATCAATCTCGATTATCTTCTCTGCATCGAGAATTATACGCTCCGCTGCATCTTTTCTCCTCCTTTCGACCATGAGGAAATCACGGTTTCCCGCCGCTGCTATAAAGCGGTAAAGGATCAGTTGGAGATATTGTAGGAATCGGAAAAAAGAAGAGGGTGTGCAAGATATGGTCTTTGCACGCCCTTCTAAATTTTGATTTATAACAGAGGTGTCATATAGAGTGGCAGATATACTATCCCATCTTTTTCCGCTAGGTCAGAGGTGTGAATGACATAAGGAGTCGATAGGTAATTCTTGTACTTTCTGACACACTTTTCCAAAGATGAAATGGTATAACGATTGGTAGACTTTACCTCTATTGGCGAGATGTTGTGCTTGCTCGTAATCGAAGGCTTCGCTATCAGAAAGTCGATTTCCATTCTGTCTTCTGCCTCACGTGAATAGTTGGAATAGAAAAACAGCTTGTGCCCCTTTGCCTTCAACATCTGTGCTACGATATTCTCTACAAGCATCCCTTCGTTTACTTCCAGCTTGTCCATCATCAGTTTCTTGTAAAGTGATTCCTGCATGATCCGATTCTCATCGAAAGCCATACTGATTAGCAAACCTGTATCTGCCATGTAACATTTCAAACTGGAGTTTTCCAGCTTGAGATTAAGCCCGATGTTTGGCTCTGTTGCTCCGTAACAGATATTTGCAACCATAGCTTCGTTCAGCCAAAAGAAAGCCCCCTCGTACTCACGCATTCTGGCACCAGCCTTTATTTCAGACAGGCGGAATTTCTTCTCGTGTTTCTGAAGTTGGCTTGGAATCAGATCAAAGATGCTCGTTACTCTTACCTCGTTGCCTTCTGCGTATTTTTGAATGTCGTTTCTGTAAAGGCTTATTATTGCACGCTTTATTGTATCAACTTTTGTAAAATCGCGAGTCTTTACATAGGTATCTACAGCCTTAGGCATACCTCCTACTATCATATATTGACGGAATAAGGTCATAGCCTTGCGATGCATGTCGAGGCCAAGAGGCTTAAGCTTGGCAAATTGGTTTTTGATGAGTTGCATGATTGCCTCTTCGTCCATTGCCCAAAGAAATTCTTCAAAATCCATCGGATACATGTTGATTCTAATCTCTTCGGATGGAATCATGATGTTTTTTACATTCTTGTTGATGGAAACAAGTGAACCTGTTTCAATATAGTCGTATCGTCCATCTTTGACAAGATACTTGATGGCGGCTCTCGCTTCAGGAAAAGCCTGTACTTCATCGAAGATGATGAGCGACTTGCGCGCTGTTAATTTTACATTGAAGTAGAGTTGCAAGTACATAAAGAAAGTATCAAGATCATATAGGTAGTCCCTAAACAGATCTAATACTTGCTGCATCGTATTGTTGAAGTCTATCAAGATATACGATTCGTATTCATTCTTGGCAAATTCCTCTACGATATAGCTTTTACCGACACGTCGTGCCCCATCAATGAGCAATGCATTCTGCCCATTGTCGTCTGATTTCCATTCTAATAATTGACTATAGATTTTACGTTTCATAACTTTCTGGTATTCTTGTTGTTGCACGTATCCTAGCTTTCAAAATACTAGATTTTACACGTTTCCTAGGTTTCGTAGTCTTATATTTTACACGTTTCCTAGGTTTTTGTAGGTACAAAATTACACATTTCCTAGGATAAGGCAATGCTTTTCCCAGAGAATTTTGTCGTTTTTAATGTTTTTTACGTTAATATCAATGATGAGGGACCAAGATAGCATAATACGCTGGCAAACCATTTCTGTATACGCCCTTATAAGTTTTTTCCTCTTTTTATCCCTCACATCCCTCACGTTTCCTCTTTTTAAATTTTTAATTGTTTGATAATTAGATGATTGTCTCTTCTACGTGGCGTGATGGATAGCCGAAATGTTTACAAAATCCATCACGCTATCCATCACTTATTGCCTTTATCCATCACGTTTTTCAGCTTATCTTCTTGCTAAAATCGTTTTTTTATGCACGTGATTCGGGACAAAGATGAAAGTTTTCGGGACAAAGCTTGCATCTGGCTTTAAAATTTTGTATCTTTGCGGAGTGTTGACAACACAGATTCCACAATGGCAATAACCACTGCGAAACCTAATGTTTAATTTAAAATTTATTTTTTATGGAATTAAATCTTAATGATCCAGCGTTTATCAAAAGTCTGATAGATTATCATTGGATGTACTGCTTCAATGCCGATTGTCCTCGGGCAGCAGAATGCATCCGATTCATCTCGGCAAAGTTCAAACCCGATGATGTTACTGCCGGAAATGCTGTTTATCCCGATGCTAACCTCCATGCATCTTGTTCTCATTTCATGCGTGTGTACCAGTTCAAGGCAGCATGGGGATTTTCCCATCTCTACGACCAGGTAAAACATGTCGAAATGCAGACCATCAAGTACCGCATCATGGATGTTCTGGGCAACCGTACTACCTATTACCGTGTACATCGGGGGGAGAAACATCTTACGCCGGAAATGCAGGAGCAGGTGAAGAAGGTCTTTGCTGAATATGGTTATGGGAAACCTGTCTATGATCATTATGCAGAAGAAATCGGATTCGTTTACGAATAAAGCACAATCCCCTGCCGATGTATGTCTTGTCCTGGAAAAAGTTGACAGGGTATAAATCAACTTAAAGATAAGA
>JAJWOH010000175.1:0-5207 GCA_021635485.1 Segatella copri
ATTGATTTTTGGAACATGAATAAAAGTTTATCTTTTTCGTTCATGCGGATATTATCAGAATAACCGTCTTTTGTTATTTGATACCCACATGGCTTAACCATAAAAATGCCTAAGCCCTTAGTGTACGAACTTACTTCTGAGGCATAGTCTTTACTTGTATTTAATGGAACTTTCCCTTTAATATGACACCACTCATTATTACAACTGATGTCTTCAATCTCAGACATCAGTTTTTGCAAATCTGTAATAGCTTTGGAACTCGCTACTTGGGGTATCTGCAACTCAAAACAGAGCATCGGTTCGAGAATGTCCACACCTGACTGTTGCAAAGCCAGCCTGAAGACATAAGGGGTCAGCTGTCTGAAATCAGCAGGTGTACTTACCGGGCTATAATACTCGGCTTGAGTAAAAGTTACTTTCAGATCTGTCACTTCCCATCCATGTAAACCAGATTGGCAAGACATACGAATCCCTTCAAAAACGGCATTTTGAAAAGAATGGTTCAGATAACCATAGGAGATGTCACTTTCGATTTGCAACCCTGCCCCTAACGGTAAGGGTTCAAGAGTCAGCCCTATTGTGGCCCAGTAAGGGTTGGGTGGTACTTCGATCTGAATAATCTTATTGACCTTTTTTATAGGTCGTTCTTTGTAGATAGTCTTGATCTCATCAAAATGGACCTTTACGGAAAATCGTTCTTCCAGCAATGTCTGTATGATTTCCTTTTGGGTCAAACCATATAACGAGATTTCCAATTCATCACTATATGAGTTTATGGAAAAGGACAAAGACGGGTCTTCAATCCACAATGTATTCAGAGCGGATATCACCTTGCTTCTCTCTTCGGGCTTATTTGGCCGGACGGAGGATTTGAGAGCGGGATGCTGATGAGATAATCCTTGAATCAAACAAGGTTTAGCACCTAAATAATCTCCGATTCGAAAATCTTCTATATCTTCTACAATCGCGATATCATTGGCACCCACTTCATCAACATTTATCTCTCTGCCCTGATAAATAGTCTTTAGATTTTTAATCTTGATGAATTTTTCCGAATCGTTGATTCTTACAACGTCTCGAAGTCTCAGACTTCCGTCAATTATTTTAAGAAAACTTCTTTTATGCCCTTTGGGGTCATGCTCTATCTTATAGAGATAAGCTGAAAGTCTGTTTGAGACTGATGCCGGAGGAAGTATAAAAGAAGAAATGGCGTCCAACAACTCATTGATACCGATATTGAACATTGCTGATCCATGTAGCACCGGATAGACTTTGGCTTTTGCCACAAGAGCGATTATCGTATTCCAATAATCAGCCGGTGAAATTTCGCTATCCGCCAAATATCGTTCTAATATATCGTCGTCATGGTTGCATACAAATTCTTTGTATTCTTCCTTTATATATGTTTGGGAGCAAACCGGATAAACCGATCCATCGACAACAGTTTGCATAAACAGGACATCTTGCGACAGATTTGTTTTTATATCCATATACAAACGCTCCAAATTCACACCGGCACGGTCAATCTTATTGATAAATATAATTGTCGGGATTTGCAGCTTTTGTAAAGTACTGAACAGCAACTTTGTCTGCGCTTGTATGCCTTCCTTTGCGGATAAGATGAGGACTGCTCCATCAAGCATTTTGAATGTCCGCTCCACTTCCGCAATAAAATCCATGTGTCCCGGAGTGTCAATGATATTGCATTTCACTCCATTCCAGATAATAGATGTCGTAGAAGCCCGGACAGTAATTCCTCTACGTTTCTCTATATCCATAGAGTCCGTTATGGTGTCACCATTATCCACACGGCCGCACTTTTCCGTTGCTCCACTGGCAAACAGCAGATTCTCGGTTACGGAAGTTTTTCCTGCATCAATGTGAGCAAGAATTCCTAAATTTATAATATTCATTTGGATTAAGCAATAATATACTACAGTAGATGCATTGTCGAAACGCACCTTTTAATACCTCCTCGTAGCATATGAGAACTACAGGATTACTAACTCGTATTAATATGTATATTATTACTGCCGCATAACGATTACAAAATTACACAAAAAAATATATCTAACAAAAGTGGGAGGATTTTTTAACTTTTTACCATAGACATTTTATTAGGGAAGCGTAGGTTCAACTGGCAAGTACAAATAAGTAGAAATGTTTGAACAACACCGTTTTAGGAAGTTGAAAAATCAAGTTTCTCTCTCGGTATAGCGTTTATTTTGGCCAATATCTTCTTTAGTTTAGCATTTGTGTATTTCCCATTCGTGTTCTATTTAGCTCCTTATTATGAGTATGTAGCAAGTTACTTATCAAATTCAGCCTCTTTGAGGGTCAAATATGGTTTTGCAAATGGTGACTGACAAGACATAAACAAGGTCAGCAGGAATTTTTTACATAAATGGACATGAATGTATATAACCTAAAATAAGAATAAATTTTAATAAGGGCTGCCCAAAAAGAAAAAAATGCAGTTGCCATCCTATAGATACTTGCAGAAAGGATAAAATTTACTTTTAGACCTTTTGGGATAGCCCTTATTAATACTTCAGATAAAATTCCTTAGGTTATATTTTCAATCCTTTGGACCGGGTTTCCTCCTTGGCATACAGTCCCGGACGCCCGATTATGACATGGTTGGCAACGATACTATCCGCCGGACTGCGTATCTGCGGCGGTGCATTTTCGGGATATTGCGCCTGCCTGTTCCTCACATCTTCCGCTTCCGGCTTGAGCTGTTGCCCTTCATTCTCCTTTTCTGCGACTTCGGGCGTGGGTGGCGCAAGCTCCAGCTGAATTTTTCGGTCAAGGGCGGCAAGTTCGGACTTCAACTGCTTCAGCTCGTCCTCCTTCTTCCACACCTTACCCGCTATCTCCTGTAACTGCGGTATCTCCATCTCCAGCACCTCGTTCTTCGCCTTGTACTGGTCGATGATGGAGGGTATCCTCTCCATCGCGTTGAGGAAGTTGCGGGCGGCGGCCAACGGGTCAGCCATCGCCAGATGCCCGTTGTTGTAGGTGTACTTGTAGTTCCCCTCGACCACGAAGCGGTTGTCGGTGAACTCCAATCCCTCTTTGAGTATCCTTTCGCTCACCACCTTTATCGGAAAACCGTAAAGTTCACCGACCTGCGTGTACAACCCTCCGGTCGTGGCATTCTTGGCTATCTCCTGCAAACGCTTTCCGATGACCTTCTCATCGGCGGAATCCACTCCGTCCACCTTTATTATATTAAGGCGGTTGCCCTCCTTGTCGGTCTGCACCACCGACAGGAAGCGGTTCCAGTCCTCCGTCATGGCATCTATGAAAGCCGTGTTGTTGCGCAACTCGCCGGTCTTTGACTCCAGCTTGAACTCCGAATCACGCTTGCCCTTGTTGAACGACTTGCGTTCCCCTTCGAGCGATGCGATCCGCTTTTCCAGTTTCGCCTTGTCCAACAGGTCGGTATTGCCGGAGAGCAACGCCATGTATTCCGAGAAATTCATGCCCGATTTTTCGTCCATTGCCCCCTCGTCGATGGTACGCGCACCCATCGCACCGCTTTTGAGCTGGCTTATGAAAGTCTGCTTGCAGTGCAGGAGGTTGAACTTGTAGCTGTCCAGTGACTTCTCCACCGCGTAGATGATTACATCCACGTTGTTCCCGGCGAAATGTTTGGCAATCTCATTACCTGCCCTAACTCCGCGTCCGTCACGCTGTTGCAAGTCGGACGGTCGCCACGGCGTATCGAGATGATGGATAGCCACACACCGTTTCTGGGCGTTCACACCCGTTCCGAGCATAGAGGTAGAGCCGAACAGCACACGCACCGTCCCGGCGTTCATGGCGTCTATCACCGCCTTCCGCGCCTTGTCGGTCTTGCACTCCTGAATGAAGCGCACCTCGCTTGGCGGTATACCGTAGTCCTCCGTCAGTTTGCGCTTGATTTCCGAATAGACGTTCCACCCGTCGCCCGGCTGGTATGTCCCCAAATCAGAGAAAACGAACTGCGTGCCTTTCTGGGCGTCGTATTTTTGATAATACTCCGCGATCATCTTGGCACAGTGACTCGCTTTGTTGTCGGGATGATCTTCGTAATTCGGGTCTATCATGCGCATGTCGAGTGCCATTTTCCGGGCATAGTCCGTGGCGATGAGCATCTTCGCCTTTTCTTCCGTTTCCGAAAGCGGCAGCCTGCCCAACAAGGTGGCATCGCCCGTCTTGGCGAACTGCATCAGTTTCTGTATGAAGTCCTCCTGTTCCGGCGTGGGCGGTATATGGTGCAGTATCTCGTTCTTGGCAGGACGGTCAACGCCCACATCCTCCGCCGTGCGGTAGTCCGTGATTTCATTATAGAAGGCGGCAAGCTCCGGCACTTTGATGAAGTAGCGGAAACGCTCCTTCTGGACCACATTGTTCGTCACGTTAAATTCAAAATCCGTCGTCTTCTTGGCAAATATCGCCGCCCAAGCGTCGAAACACCTTATGTCCTGCCGTTCCAGCTCCTTCGGGCGCAGGTACTTGAACAGCAGGTACAATTCAGTCAGTGAGTTGCTGATAGTCGTGCCGGAGAGGAAGGTCGCACCCAAGTCTTTTCCTGTGCGCTCCTGTATGGTGCGTATGGCAAAGAGCATGTTAAGTGCCTTCTGGCTTCCCTCGCTGTTTCCCAATCCCGCCACACGGTCGTGGCGCGTGTTGAAAGTCAGATTCTTGAACTGGTGGCTCTCATCTATGAAGATGTGGTCGATGCCCATCTGCTTGAAATCCACCACGTCGTCCGTGCGTGACTTTATGGCGTGTTCCACCTTCTCCAGCTTCGCTTCAAGGTTGTGCTTGCGCTTCTCCAATCCTTTCAGCATCGCCCGCGACACGTTCTTTCCCTGCTGCCGTAGCACTTCGAGGTTTTCCTCCACCGTGTCAAGCTCTGCTTGCAGGATGCGCTGCTGCAATTCCGGCGACTGCGGTATCTTGCCGAACTGGTCGTGCGACATGATGACGCAATCGTAGTCGTTGTTCTTTATATTATTGAAGAAGCGCACACGGTTGGCGGTCGAAAAGTCCTTCTCCGAAGCGTACAGAATACGTGCGTTGGGATATGCCGCCTGATAGGTGGCTGCAATCTCCGCAACGTTGGCTTTCAGCCCGATAATCATCGGCTTGTGTGCCAAATTCAGACGCTTCATCTCATGCGCGGCGATGCACATTATCAGCGTCTTACCGGTTCC
>JAJWOH010000339.1:0-1043 GCA_021635485.1 Segatella copri
AAAGAAGAAAAACAAGAAACAATGCTCAAGATAGTAATGATTATGCTATGCGGAATAGGTACCGGCTATCTGCTCCGCAACAAGAAAATGAGTTTTATCGGCCGTATCATCACGGCGCTGATATGGGTACTCCTGTTCCTGCTCGGTATCGAGGTAGGTTCTAACCCTCGTATCATCAGCGGTCTTCAGACCCTGGGACTTGAGGCGATAGCCCTGACCTTGGGAGGCAGTCTGGGTAGTGCACTCTTTGCTTGGGCATTGTGGAAGTATGTTACAGCAAAGCAGGCTAAATCGTCGGCTCACGCTGAAACCGGGAAAGGAGGCAAGGCATGAAAGGCAGTTTGATTATCGTAAGCTTCTTTGTTCTGGGCATCATCGTAGGCTTGTGTGATGTGATTCCGGCAGGTCTTCTGGATAGCGATGTGAGCTATTATGCACTCTGCTGCCTGATGTTCTGCGTAGGTATCAGCATCGGTTGCGATACCTCTGTGCTGAAGAGTTTCAAGAAGGTGAATCCACGCCTGATGATGCTTCCTGTGATGACCATTTTGGGTACGCTGGCAGGTTGTGCTGCCGTATCTCTCATCTTGAGCCATCGCCAGCTTACCGATTGTCTGGCTATAGGTTCAGGATTCGGATATTACTCACTTTCGAGTATCTTCATCACCGAATACCGGGGCGCCGAACTGGGAACCATCGCCCTTCTTGCCAATATCTGCCGCGAGATTCTCACTCTGCTGTGTGCTCCGCTGCTGGCAAAATACTTCGGCAAACTGGCACCTATCAGTGTAGGTGGAGCCACGACCATGGATACAACGTTGCCTATCATCACCCGCTATTCGGGCGAGAGTTTCATCATCGTATCCATCTTCCATGGCTTCTGTGTCGACTTTTCTGTACCCTTCCTGGTTACCTTCTTCTGTTCTTTGTAGAAATAACTAAAAGCAGTTTTAAACCAAACCCGTATGAGACATATTTTCAGTTCATTCATGATATGTCTGAGCCTGTGCTGTGCCCATACCTCAGTAGCCCTTGCGGCTCAG
>JAJWOH010000176.1:0-5177 GCA_021635485.1 Segatella copri
GTGGACCAGCTAGGGCTTGAACCTAGGACCTCCAGATTATGAGTCTGTTGCTCTAACCAACTGAGCTACAAGTCCGTTGAATTTTTATTAAATTCGAGTGCAAAGATACTAGATTTTGGGCAAATAACCAAATAAAATCTTAAAAATTTTCTTAGAATCAGAAAAATAGCGTATCTTTGCACCAAATTATGTGCGCACACGTGCGTATGTACTTATTAATCGTACAAAAAAGAAAAAGTATTTCTATTCAGAAATGAACATAGACAAAAATAAAAGAATCGGTCTTACCGATGAACAAGTTAAACAGAGTAGGGAACAGCATGGCAAGAACGTGCTCACCCCTCCTCAACGTACTTCATTATGGAAACTGTATTTGGATAAATATCGCGACCCGATTATCCAGATACTTCTTGTGGCGGCTTTCGTATCCCTCATCCTTGCTTTTATCGAAAAGAATTTCATGGAGACCATCGGTATCTTCGTGGCAGTTTTTCTTGCTACTACCGTGGGCTTCTACTTTGAGCGCGATGCGGCTAAGAAGTTTAATCTGCTCACGGCGCTCAGCGAAGAGCAGCCGGTAAAGGTGCGCCGCAATGGTAAGGTGATGGAGATTCCGCGCCACGATGTGGTGGTGGGAGATGTAGTGCTTGTGGAAGTGGGCGACGAGGTGCCTGCCGATGGAGAACTCATCGTCTGCAACGACCTGCAGATTAATGAATCTGCCCTTACGGGCGAACCTGTTGCCGAGAAATCTCTGGAAGGCGGTGGCGATGGAGCCTATCCTCGCAACGTCATCCTCCGTTCTACCATGGTGATGAATGGCAGGGGCGAGTTTGTGGTTACTGCCGTGGGCGATGCTACCGAGATTGGTAAGGTGGCGAAGAAATCTACTGAGCAGACTTCGGTGGAGACACCGCTTCACATGCAGCTCGATAAGTTGGCTAAGATGATTTCCAAGGTAGGCTCTGTAGTATCTGTGGCAGCCTTCTTCATCTTCCTGATTCACGATATCCTCACCAATCCGGCATGGGGTGGCAAGGATTATTTCTATATGGCAGAAATTGTGCTGAAATACTTCATGATGGCTGTTACCCTGATTGTGATGGCGGTGCCGGAGGGATTGCCGATGGCGATTACCCTTTCTCTGGCACTCAACATGCGAAGAATGCTGAAGTCGAACAATCTGGTGCGCAAGCTCCATGCCTGCGAAACCATGGGTGCCGTTACCGTAATCTGTACCGATAAAACCGGTACGCTTACCCAGAACAAGATGCAGGTGAGTGCCCTGGAACTCAAGCAGGGCGATGAGGCGCTGCTCGATACTGCCATTGCCCTCAACTCTACAGCCGAGTTGAATGACGGCAAACCTATCGGAAACCCTACCGAGTCGGCTCTCCTGCTCTGGCTCGATGCCCAGGGCAAGGATTATGAAGAACTCCGCAAGCAGGTGAACGTGCTCAAGCAGTTGCCTTTCTCTACTGAGAGAAAGATGATGGCAACCTTGGCAGAAGTTGATGGTGAGACCTATCTCTTCGTAAAGGGTGCGCCTGAAATCGTGATGAAGAAATGCATCATCGAAGATAGAATGCTGAGACAGTCAGCCGAAGAACTCGATGAGTGGCAGCATAAGGCTATGAGAACCCTGGCGTTCGCCTATAAGAAGATAGAAGCTTCTATCATGAGAACTTCCAGAACCTCTACTGCCGAAGTGGTAGCACTTCTCGATGCCAACGACCTTCAGTTGCAGGCCATTGCAGCCATTGCCGATCCTATCCGTCCGGATGTTCCTGCTGCCGTGCAGGAGTGCCGCCATGCGGGTATCGAGGTGAAGGTGGTTACGGGTGATACGGCTGCCACCGCCTTGGAGATAGGCAAGCAGATAGGTGTCTTCGAAGATGAACCTGAGAATATCGGAGCAGATGGCTCTCTGACCTCGCTCGACCAGCAGATGATTACGGGTGAACAGTGGGAGGCTCTTTCTGACGAAGAGGCTTACGAGCGGGCGAAGGATATCCGTGTGATGAGCCGTGCCCGTCCTACCGATAAGCAGCGACTGGTGGCCATGCTCCAGAAGCGTGGCGAGGTGGTTGCCGTTACAGGCGACGGTACCAACGATGCTCCGGCGCTTCACTATGCTCACGTGGGCTTGTCGCTGGGTTCGGGAACTTCCGTGGCTAAGGAGGCTTCGGATATGACCCTGCTCGATGATTCGTTCAAGTCTATCGCCAATGCCGTGATGTGGGGACGCTCGCTCTATCGCAACCTGCAGCGCTTCCTCTTCTTCCAGTTGGTAGTAAACGTGGCAGCCCTCCTGCTGGTGCTTGGCGGTTCTGTCATCGGAACCGAGATGCCGTTGACGGTAACTCAGATTCTCTGGGTGAACCTTATCATGGATACCTTCGCAGCCTTGGCACTTGCCTCATTGCCTCCATCTCACGAGGTGATGAAGGATAAACCACGCAAGGCATCCGATTTCATCATCAACAAGAGCATCGGTTTCGGTATTCTGTTCTGCGGCATCGTCTTCTTCCTCGTGATGTTTGCCCTGCTGGTTTACTGCGAGCGCAGAGGCAAGGGGGGAGTAGATGTGTATGAACTGACCATGTTCTTCACCACCTTCGTGATGATTCAGTTCTGGAACCTCTTCAATGCCAAGGCGCTGATGAGCCATCACACCGCCTTCCGCCATTTCCTGAAGGATAAGGGAATGATTCTGGTGCTTGTACTGGTATTGGTGGGTCAGTGGATTATCGTAACCTTTGGTGGCGAAATGTTCCGCACCACACCATTGTCGCTCCACGAGTGGCTGCTCATCATCGGCTCAACCTCCGTTGTACTTTGGGCGGGCGAGCTGTGGAGAACTTTTAAGAGAATGATAGCAAAGAGAAGATAATCCATCGGAGTTCTTCTTCTGATATGAATGTTAAAGACAGTCCTTATGAATACAATACATTATAATGATATCGTGCAGTTGCCGCCTTGTGTGGCAACCATCGGTTTCTTCGATGGGGTGCATCGGGGACATCAGTTCCTGATTCATCATCTCGTAGAGACGGCACGAAAGGATGGCTTGCAATCTACCGTCATCACCTTTGATGCGCATCCCCGCAAGGTATTGCAGGCAGATTATCAGCCAGAGATGCTGAGTACGCTTGATTCCAAGCTGCTGCTGCTTTCGAAGACGGAAGTGGATAATGCTGTGGTGCTGCATTTCGACAAGGCGATGGCTGCCATGTCGGCAAGAGAGTTTATGCAGCAGGTGCTCCACGACCATCTCAACGTAAGGAAACTCTTCATCGGCTACGACCATCGCTTCGGTCACAACCGCGAGGAGACTTTCGAAGATTACGTGCGCTATGGCAAGGAGATGGGCATCGAGGTAATCAGGAACGAAGCCTTCCAGATAGGTGGCATCAACATCTCTTCTTCCGTAATCCGCTCTTTCCTGAAAGAGGGAGAAGTGGAGATGGCAGCCCGGTGCCTCGGCTTCCCTTATACCCTCATCGGAAAGGTGGTGAATGGATTCCATGAAGGCAGAAAACTCGGCTTCCCTACAGCCAATCTCGACATCTCTCACTTCGGACAGCTGATTCCTGCCCCTGGCGTCTATGCCGTAAGGGTAAGACTGGAGAATACGGTGGTATGGAAACGGGGAATGATGAATGTGGGCAATCGCCCAACCTTCAATGGCAGACAACTGACGCTAGAGACGCACATCTTCAATTTCGACGGGGATATTTATGACCAGCTCTTGCTCGTAAGCTTCGTGAAGCGAATAAGGGGCGAACAGAAGTTTGACAGTCCCGAGGAGTTGGCGGCGCAGCTGAAAGAGGATGAGCAGACCGTGCTGGATCTCTTTGAAAAGGAAGCGGAATGATAGCGAGAATGCTATTAAACTATAAACGATTAATTATAAACAGTAAAAGCAATGGCAAAGATTAATTTAAAGAGAGGTTTGACGGATATCGTCCTCTACATGATTATATTTATAGTAGTACAGATTATCGTGATGTATGCTGGCGCAGGAATCTGGGCGGGCATTAAGGGCGAAGGTTACCAGGCAACGCTCCTGGCTGTCAGTTCGGGCAGCAATCCTATCCTGATGGCACTTACTTCAGCGTTCAGCAACGTTATCACCCTCGTCATCTTCCTGAAGACGAAGTGGACACCGCTGACCCGCGATTATCTGCTTTCCAAGCCTTGGGCAACGCTTCTCTGGGTGGCATTGTTCACCCTGGGAACCATCATTCCTCTGGAGCTTATATATGAGCAGATAGGCATCGAGATGGACGAGAATACCGAGCAGATATTCGCATCGCTCATGAAGGAGCCTTGGGGCTATGTGGCTATCGGCGTTCTGGCGCCTTTTGCTGAGGAGGTTGTGTTCCGTGGAGCCGTTCTCCGCACCTTGCTGGGTCTTATGAGCAAGAAGAACCATTGGGTAGCCATCATGATTTCGGCTGCCATCTTCGGTCTGGCTCACGCCAACGTAGCGCAGTTTGTCAATGCCCTCCTGCTGGGCTTACTCCTGGGTTGGATGTATTATCGCACCAAGAGTCTTGTTCCGGGCATCCTGCTCCACTGGGTGAATAATACGATGGCGTATGTCCTATCCAATATCATGCCTCAGAGCGATGGCAAACTCATCGACCTCTTCCATGGCGATGAGAAAACCATGTATTATGCCGTAGGCTTCTCTCTCTGCATCATGATTCCAAGTTTCATACAGCTGGTTATCAGATTAAAGAAGGTGAAGGCTTAAGAGATAAATAAACGAGTAAAAAGGTTACCTGGATGGGTAGCCTTTTTTCAGATATATAACCGGATAGATAAGTAGATTTAATGAAGATTATAGAAAGTAGTATCATAGGAAAGAAGAGCCCTGAGGCTTGTGAGGATGGAATGGTAGTTACCGATGATTTCATTGCAGTGATTGATGGCAGTACGAGCAAGACTCCGAAGCATCTCAATCCCGATATGAAGAACGGAAGATACGCCATGATGCTTATCTCGGAATATATTCGTGAGGAACTGAAGGCGGATGCCTCGGTAGATGATTTCTGCCAGGGTGTGACAGCCTATATATATAATAAGGTGTATGAAAAGCTTGGGGTGGAAGAGCGGTTGAAGGAGCATCCGGAAGAGCGGCTTACCGCCTCGGCTATCCTTTATAGCCG
>JAJWOH010000177.1:0-5156 GCA_021635485.1 Segatella copri
GCTTGCCAAAGCAGGCCATGGCTGCTGATGACCATTTGTTACGACTGTTTCATCAGGAATAACGAAATCAATGTCACCATGATTCAAACGACCTGCACCATAGAAGCCTTCTACGATAGAAGGAACATCTTCTGCCTTATCTGCTGTGTATGCATACATGAGGCTTGAATTGGTATCGAAGTTGTTGTAAGAAGTACCACCTACCAAAGTCTTTATGCTTGCAGGAACCTGCTCACTTGGGGCAGAAACCTCGTAGGCATCAAAGCTTGTATTGTTTTCTGCGTATGGGATATAGCTGAAGTTATCAGGCTTGTTGGTAAATACATTGCCGTATGCCTTAATCAAACCACCTTTCTCACCAGAGAAAGTACCATCACCCTTGGCATCAGTACCCTGCAAAGAGCTCATGATAGGACGCTTAACAGCATCAAAGTAGTTAGACTCCATGAATATACTTGAACCACTGGTTGCACCAATACCATAAACATCACAATGCTGATAGTAGTTGTTGTACATGTGAACACTCATGGTACGAACGCGAGCCATACGAGAGTCTGAATGGTCGAACCAGTTGTGATGATAAGTAATCCAGTTTTCACCAGTTTCACTCTTCATACCACACATAGAAGCCTTACCATTATCCCAGAAGCGGTTGTAAGCTACAGTAACATACTTAGAATCGCCCTTGATGTCTACAGTACCGTCACCCTTGGCCTGGTCGGCAGCGCCACCCTTCTTGCCATAGAAGAGATCCATATTGTGAATCCATACATGAGAGTTTTTAGTATCAAGAGACATGGCATCATCCAGGCAACGCATGATAGCAAAGTTACGGAACTCTACACTCTCAGCCTCTCTAAGCAAGAAACCGAAGCCATATACGGTAGCATCATCACCGACACCTTCGAATGTCATATTCATCATAGCTCCCTTAATCTGCAATCCTTCAGCAGAACTTGAAATGTGATCCAAATCAGAAAGATTTACCTTACCGATGATACGGAAGGCGATTGGGGTTTTATCCTTACCTTTTGAATAAGCATCAATAATAGACTGAAGACCTGTAATCGTCTCAAGCTTACCAGTATTAACTGTTGTAGAAACAGTCTTGGCCGTCTTGGCTGTAATATACAGAACCTTAGCACCAGCCTTCAAAGTACCATCATTATTATAAGCACCTACACCAGCATACTTGAAATGAGCAAAGCCCTCACGGTTGTAGCTCTTTACTACCAAGTTAGAAGCAGTATTGGCACCAGTAATCTCTTTACCGTCAGCATTTACAGGAACAACCTTTACAGAATAAGTACCTTCCTTCAAACCGAGAACATCAGCACGATAATAAGAAGCATACTGACGAACCAGCTGAGCATCAATCTTCTTGTCATCTACATATACATTATATGAAGAAGCGCCCTCGAATGGAGCCCACTTCAGGTAAGCAGACTCCTGCCAGCCCTTTGCCTCAGTAATCTGAATCACACCTGCAGGATTGTCAATATCACCACTTTCGCCCTGCTCTACTTTCTTTGCGAAACTGATTTTCTGAACAGAAGCATCATACTCATCATTCTCTGAACCTGATTTAGGTGCGATGATTGCCTTATCACCTTCGAACTTCACACTTGTCAAGTCTGCAGTATTATAATACTTCACATCACCCGACTTAGTAGTAACATACATCTGGTTCACCTTGCTGTTACGAGCCACGGCATGGGTAATCTTAAATGTCCCTGTCTGAGCCACAGCAGCACTCAAACTCATCAGGAGGAGTGCCAAAGTAAATACCATTTTCTTCATTGTTCAATCCTCCTTATTTTATTTGATGATTACTTTCTTACCATTAATAATATAAACACCCTTAGATAAACCCTTAGGGGATTTACCTACACACTGGCCCTGAAGGTTATAAACCTTACCTTGCAATGCCTGCTTAATGCCTTCTACCTGGCTGATGCCGGTAGTTTGATAAGTGAAAGAAAGGGTTACGAGCGACATATCTGCCTGATCAGATGTATTATCTGAATACTGAAGAACGACATTGTCGCCATCGAAGGTAATCTCTGTGACAGTCTTGTCTATGACTTGACCATCAATCTTAACCATCTGTTTGCTGCCGGCAAATACTGCCGTAGACAACATTCCAGCCAACAATAATAAATAAGCTTTTTTCATTTTAATGAATGTTTGTTAGATTTATTTTTTGGTTTGTTTTTGAATTGTACAATGCAAAAGTAGTGAAAAAATATCTATTATAAAACATCCTGGCACATTTTTCATACGCAAACGTTTTCATAAGTGTAAAATGAAGTATTATAAAAAAGGGCATAAAAAAAGACTGAATCCTGTTACGAAGATTCAGTCTCATAAAGAAGTGGTACCACCAGGAATCGAACCGGGGACACAAGGATTTTCAGTCCTTTGCTCTACCAACTGAGCTATGGCACCAACTTTCACAAATCGCGATTTATCATTTGCGGGTGCAAAGGTAATACTTTTTTCTGGTTCCTGCAAATTTTTCGGGAAATTTCTTTCAAAAAAAGATAAAAAAGTCTATTTTTGTTGGTATTATCCATTATTTAATGTACCTTTGCAGCAGAAATCGGGATTTAGCGCAGTTGGTAGCGCACGTCGTTCGGGACGATGAGGTCGCTGGTTCGAGTCCAGTAATCCCGACCAAAAGCCGTCTAATGTGCCTATACACAAGGGATTTGCCTTGGTCGTGGCCAAAATGGTCGGCGAAATTTCGGTATCATAAGAACTTAAAAATCCGTAAGCCTATGAAGTTTATAAAGGATTTTTTTTATATCAATTACCATGAACGGCGAGCATTACTCGTAATCCTGACCCTGCTCGTTGTCAGTACCACAATGATTTTCATTGTAGGTTCTAAAGAAACCATGCCATCAGAAAAACAACAAGCCCATAACGATAGTATCATCAGACATGCCACGCGGCAACAGCCAGGCTATTATGACGAAGGACTTCAGTCGAGCGAAGTATTCGCCTTTGACCCCAATACGGCAAGCCAATCTGATTTCCAACGGCTGGGACTGGAATCATGGCAAGCCAGAAACATCATCAAATATCGAAATAAAGGAGGTATCTTCAGAACACCTAGAGACTTTGCACGGGTTTACGGACTAACCAAGAAGCAATTCGAAAAACTGCTGCCCTTTATCAGAATTGGTAAAGACTACCAGCCGGCTGCCAACTTTTACCCAAGAGAAAGATACAACTACGGCTATCAAGAGACGGCTATAAGAACTAGAGATGAAAGGAAGAAAGACACTACCCAATACAATTATCCACGGAAACTGAAAGAAGGTCAGTATATCAACATCAATTCTGCTGATACGACCGAACTGCAGAAAATTCCCGGCATAGGCTCTTACTATGCCAGAAGCATCATCCGTTACAGAGAGCGGTTAGGCGGTTTTGTTTCCATGAGCCAGATACAAGAAGTGGAAGGCGTGCCCGAGACAGCCCTCCACTATATGAATATTGATGCAAAACATATCCGGAAAATGAATGTCAACCAGCTCAGTTTAGCCGAACTGCGCAAACATCCTTACCTGGACTTTTACCAGGCAAAGGAAATCGTAAACTACCGCAGAACCCATGGTCCGCTGAAAAGTGCTGAAGAGCTGCGTCTCCTCAAAGACTTTCCACCTGCCGAAATAGAAAGAATCAAGCCGTATCTTGCCTACTAGGGGCAAGATAGCCTGTCTGCAAGTTTGCCGGTGCCTGCTGCAAGTTTGCCGGTTTTGCTAAATGACACCAAACTGGTGCAGGAAGATAAGGAAAATACAGATTGGACAGATAAAACGGATGGTGAACAGGAAAACAGGGAAGAGAGTTCCCTTCAAGGTTCCCCAGTTAGTAAACTCATCACGCACAATCTTCTTTGGCACATACCATCCCAGGAACAGACAGGTGATGAATGAACTCAACGGCATGAGAAGCTGGGCAGTAAAGTTGTCACAATTGCTCAGGAAATCCTTGCCGAAGAAACCCAAATCAGGTACGGCGCCCTGAGAGAGCGAACAGAATACGGCTATAATGCTGCAAACGATGGTCTCGAACCAGGCTCCCTTGGCACGGCTTATCTTACCCTCCTCATAAATAAAGGCGGTACCTATCTCGTGCATAGAGATGGTAGAAGTCAGGGCTGCCAATACAAGCAAAGCATAGAACAACACCGAAATCACATAACCGACAACCGGCATGTTACCGAAAGCCTCCTGGAATACGTTTGGCAAGGTAATGAAGATGAGCGAAGGACCGCTGTCTGGCTGTACACCTACCGAGAAGGCTGCAGGGAAGATCATCAAACCTGCCAATACGGCGATTACCGTATCAATGGTCACAATCTGAGTAGCCGATTTCAAGAGATTGGTCTGTCTGTTAAAGTAAGAGGCATAAGTACACAGACATGCCGTACCCATACTCAAAGAGAAGAACGCCTGTCCCAGCGCTTCGAGCAACACATTCTCATCTACCTTAGAGAAATCCGGCTTCAGCAGGAACTCCACTCCCTTCATCGCTCCCGGCAGAGAGCAGGAAGCTATCACAATCACAATCAACAGGAAGAAGAGCATAGGCATCAGTATCTTGGATGCTTTCTCTATACCATTGCGCACACCGCGTACTACCACCATGTGGGTAAGCAGGATAAAACCTACTGCCCATAAGGTAGGACGGATAGGATCGGCTGAAAAGGTCTGGAAATAGGTCTTCACATACTCTGCGTCACCATGAACACCGCCCATGATACTGGCATAGAGATACTGCAGGCACCAGCCAGCCACTACGGCATAGAAACCCAGGATAATCATAGAGGTGATGATACCCATCAAGCCCAAAGCACCCCAAGCCTTATGCTTTCCCAGATTGGTATAAGCACGGGCTGCATTGGATGCAGAATGACGGCCGATGATGAATTCACTCATCATGCCAGGCAATCCGAGCAGGATGATACATACCAAATAGATGAGAATGAAGGCGGCGCCACCATTCTGACCTGCCATATAAGGGAAACGCCACACATTACCCAAACCGACTGCCGAGCCGGCTGTGGCAAGAATAACGCCCAACTTACTACCAAAATTTCCTCTTGTTTCCATTATCTAAATCTTTAATGTGTAGTGTTTGTT
>JAJWOH010000178.1:0-5154 GCA_021635485.1 Segatella copri
GTAGCTGCCTGCAAGGCAAGCCTTACCGGAAAGTTCTTGCGTTAAGAGTTGGGGACTGAACTTTCGCAAGTGGTTCAGTAATTTACATAAAATAGCTTAATTTATAATGATTATCGCAAATTTTAATGTCTATTTGCAGCAAAATTCGGTGAATTTATGCAACTAAACAAGATAAAAGATGTCTTAGACAGCAAGGGGATTTCAGCAAGTATGTTGTAGAACTTCTGATAATAAAATATTATTTGAATATGAGCATAAGCAAAGATTTAACAGAAGAGGACATCAAGTTCCGCTATATCAACGAAGCCATCACAAGCAAGGGATGGTCAAAGGATAGTATATTCATGGAACAGAAGGTTAAATTTACTGACGGTAAAATTAGCCTTCATGGTAATCTAGTGCATAGAGAGAAACCGAAGTTTGCCGACTATGTTCTTTATGCAAATAAGGCAACACCCATTGCTATTGTAGAAGCAAAGGATGCCAATCATTCTGTTTCACATGGATTGCAACAAGCCATGACCTATGCCCAAATGCTTGATGTGAAGTTTGCATACAGTTCAAATGGTGAAGGGTTTGCCGAACATGACTTCTTGACAGGCAAGGAACGCACTTTTGCTATGGACGAATTTCCAACAAAAGAAGAACTTATCGAAAGATATAAAAATGAGGCTAACGATGGAAACGGACTTAACGAACAAGAGCTGGCTATCATAAAGCAGCCTTTTTGCACTGGTCAGAATATATTCCCGCCACGATATTATCAGCGCAATGCAGTAAACCGCACTGTCAATGCTATTGCGAGAGGACAAAACCGTGTGCTCCTTGTCATGGCAACTGGCACTGGCAAGACATATACTGCATTTCAGATTGTATGGCGTTTACTTAAAAGTGGTTTGAAGAAGAAAGTGTTGTATCTTGCAGACCGCAATATATTGGTTGATCAATCCATACAGCAAGACTTCAAACCATTAGAAAAGGTAACGCACAAGATAGACTACTCAAAAGACAAGAACCACTTGGAAGAATTGGGGTCTTATCAAGTGTTCTTTGCACTCTATCAACAGTTGATTGGACAGAATGATGCCAAAAACTATAAGGAGTTGTTTCCTAATCCAGACTATTTTGATCTTGTTATCGTTGATGAGTGTCATAGAGGTAGCGCAAAGGATGATAGCAACTGGCGAAACATCTTGGAATACTTTTCTTCGGCTACTCATATAGGTATGACAGCAACACCAAAAGAAACAAAGTACCAGTCAAGTATTGGCTACTTTGGTGAGCCTATATATACATATAGTCTTAAAAACGGAATTGAGGACGGTTTCCTAGCTCCTTTCAAGGTAATCAACATCACAACCAACATTGGCGATGAGTGGAGACCGACAAAGGGACAAAAGGATATATACGGCAACGAGATAGAAGACCGCATTTATAACAACAGTGACTATGATTATAACATTATTATAGAAGACCGTATAAGGGAAGTTGCGCAAGAGATAACCAACTATCTGAAAAGCACTGACCGCATGGCTAAGACCATAGTGTTCTGTGCTGATGAAACACATGCGGAGCGTATGCGTCTGGCATTGACCAATGCCAATGCTGATATGTGCAAGAAAAATCCTGACTATGTGGTTCGCATAACAGGTAGCGATGAGTATGGTAAAAGCAAGTTGGATTACTTTATTTCAGTATCTTCGGAATATCCAGTCATTGCAACGACCAGCAAACTGCTTTCTACCGGTGTGGATTGCAAGATGGTAAAGCTGATAGTGCTTGACCAACAGATTGGTTCCATGACGGAGTTTAAGCAGATTATAGGACGCGGAACCCGTCTTCGTGAGAATGAGGGAAAGACCAATTTCACGGTGATGGACTTTCGAAATGTAACACGCTTGTTTGCTGACCCAGATTGGGACGGACCTATCGAGATGGATCCCGATTATCCTATAAAGTCCAGAGAGGCAAAAACTCCAGTTCTGCCTGTAGATGATACACCGCCAATAGTTGGTGATCCTATCACTCGTCCAAAGCCTCTTGTAGATAAAGATGGCTGCCAGGTAATGGTTGTCAATAAGGTAGTGTCCGTTTACGATGCCGATGGCAAGCTGCTTCGCACGGAGAGTATTACCGACTACACGAAGAAGAATATCCTTGATTCGTTTGCTACCATTGATACATTTACTTCCAAATGGAATGAAATAAAGAAAAAGTCAGACATTGCTGATATGCTGAAAGAAAGAGGCATAGATCTTGCAGAATTAAAAACTTCACAGGAAATGAGCAATGTGGATGATTTTGATTTCATCTGCCATATCGCATACGGCAAGAAGACCCTGACGAGGCGGGAACGTGCTGAGCAAGTGAAAAAGCGTGATATATTCAGCAAGTATGGTGAACAGGCACGACTGGTACTTGAGGCTTTGTTGGAGAAGTACATGGAAGAAGGCATTTCAGAACTTGAAAGTCTTACTGTGCTTGAAAACGATCCTTTCCGCCGATTGGGCTCTAAGGCAAATATAGTAAAGTTCTTCGGTGGCAAGAGAGAGTATCTGAAGGCCGTAAAAGAGTTGGAGCAATCAATATATAATATAGCATAAAAAGAAACAATATAAAATGAGTTTATCTAATTTCGTAAAACGAGTACGCAATATCATGCGCAATGATGCCGGTATCAACGGTGATGCGCAACGCATAGAACAAATGGCGTGGATGCTGTTCTTGAAAGTCTATGACGAGAAAGAGAATGATTGGGAGTTGGACGATGATGATTACAAGTCTATTATTCCAGAAGAATGCCGTTGGCGCAACTGGGCACATGATGATGGAAGTGGCAATGCCTTGACTGGTGACGAACTGCTTTCGTTTGTCAACAACACCTTGTTTGTGGAACTCAAAAACATAGAGGTTACACCTGATACCCCAATTCGTCAGGCAATAGTAAAGACAACTTTTGAGGATGCCAACCAATATATGAAAGATGGCGTTCAGCTCCGCCAGGTGCTGAATGTGATAGACGGATTGAATCTTGGTGACTATGAAGAGAGTCATGCTTTCGGTGAGATATATGAGACTATCCTTAAAGAAATGCAGTCGGCAGGTTCCTCAGGTGAGTTCTACACCCCAAGAGCCTTGACCGAATTTATGGCAGAGATAGTCAATCCGCAGATTGGTGAGAAAATGGCAGACTTCGCTTGTGGTACAGGAGGTTTCATCACAAGTTGGTTGGGTGAATTGGACAAGAAGGTAAAGACTGCTGAAGACCGCAAAGAGTACAATCAGTCTGTATTTGGCATAGAAAAGAAACAATTCCCGTATATGCTATGTGTGACAAACCTGTTGCTGCATGGTATCGACACGCCATTGGTATATCACGACAACTCGCTTACCAAAGATGTTCTCAACTATACAGACGGAGACAAGTTTGATGTTGTTTTGATGAATCCACCATACGGAGGTAATGAAAAGGCCGACGTGAAATCTCACTTTCCTTCTGATATGCGCAGTAGCGAGACTGCCGACCTCTTCATGGTGCTTATCATGTATCGCTTGAAGAAAAATGGCCGTGCTGCTGTCATTGTTCCTGATGGTTTCCTTTTTGGAGCAGATAACACAAAGATTGCCATTAAGACAAAGTTGCTCAGGGATTTCAACTTGCACACCATTATCCGTTTGCCTGGCAGTATCTTTGCACCTTACACTTCGATTGCCACGAACATTTTGTTCTTCGACAATACCAGTGCGGAGGGTGCTCCAGAAGGTTATTCTACAAAGGAAACGTGGTTCTATCGTTTGGATATGCCAGAGGGTTACAAGCATTTCTCCAAGACAAAGTCCATGAAGTCGGAACATTGCGACCCAATCCGTGAGTGGTGGAACGACCGTAAGGAGATTATTATTGCTGATGGTGACGAGAAATCTCGTTGCTATTCGGTTGAAGACCTTATCGCCACCGATTGCAACTTCGACTTGTGCAAGTTCCCGAAAGAGGATGAAGAAATCTTGCCTCCTGCCGAACTGCTTGCCGACTATTTCAAGAAGCGCAAGGCTCTTGATCATGAGATAGACAAGACATTGGCAGAGATACAGCGTATATTGGGGATTGAGGTGAATGTGGACGAATTGTAATATGTGGGACGCTGTCCCGCAAATTCAGATTGATATAAAAAGGTGAGACTTTGTCTCACTTATTTGAAATAGGAATTTTGGGGACGTGTCCCCAAAATCTGATAATAATACAGAATTATGGCAAACGAAATAACAAAGACTTCGGATAATATTGAAGACCTACTTGATAAGGTGTCTGGTCTTATAGAACAGGCAAGGACTTACGTGAAGACTTCGGTCAATACTGCTGAGGTCTATACCAAGTATTATATAGGCAAGTATATAGTGGAGTATGAACAGGAAGGGAATGTTCGTGCGCAATATGGAAAGCAAGTCTTGCAAGAATTGTCAAAGAGTTTGACTGCTCGTTTTGGGGCTGGTTGGTCATATCCAAATCTCCGCAATATTAGGCAATTCTATATTGTATATGCAAAAAGGTCAACCACTGGTTTCCCTTTTGAAAACAAAAATGCTAACCAGTGGTTAGCAAATTCGAAAGATAGTGATAATCAGATGTTTAAGCTTTCTTGGAGTCATTATTTGATTCTGATGCGAGTGGAAAATCCAGACGCTCGTTCTTTCTATGAAATAGAGTGCGTCCAACAGCAATGGTCAAAAAGACAGCTGAGTCGTCAAGTGGGCTGTTGCCTCTATGAGCGATTGGCTTTGAGCCGTGAAAAAGATGAGGTGATGCGTTTGGCAAAGGAAGGTCAAACTGTAGAGAAACCTTCTGATGTTATCAAAAGTCCTTTGACCTTGGAATTCTTGGGCTTGAAGCCAGATGCCGCTTACTCTGAGTCGAAGTTGGAGAATGCCATTATCAGCAAGATGCAACAGTTCCTACTCGAATTAGGCAAAGGCTTCCTCTTCGAGGCACGCCAGAAGCGTTTCACCTTTGATGAAGACAATTATTATGTAGATTTGGTCTTCTATAATAGATTGTTGCAATGCTATGTCCTTATTGACCTATTATGTTGTGCACAACATAATTAGCTCATATGTTGCGTAGTCAATTATGTTGGCTTCACATCAGAAAAGCTTATC
>JAJWOH010000032.1:0-25027 GCA_021635485.1 Segatella copri
AGGAATATCCATTAGCCACGATTCATGGTCATAATGAATTTGCCAACAAAGCCTGCCCCTGCTTTAATGTAAAGAAGGAGTGGGGGAAGTAATGTATAAAAGCAGATAGGGAACGCACTGCGTTCCCTATTTATGCTTATTTCCCGATGCAAAAGTGCTTGAAGATATTGTTTAGCGTTTCCTGGCTACTGATCTGTCCGCCAGTGATTTCGCCCAATTCTTCTAACACCATCTTGAGGTCTTCGGCGATGATGTCGCCGCTCATGCCGGCTTCCATTGACTCCAGTACTCGGGTGAGGGAAGATTGGGCACGGAGAAGAGCATCGTAGTGGCGGGCACTCGTTATGATGACGTCGTTCTCGGTAATCTCTGGAATATCAGCGGCTTTTACTAATGCCTGCTCCAGGGTGGATACATTCTCGCCTGTGCGGGCACTGATGAAAAGAGGGGCATCCGATTCGCAGGAATCTGAGCCGAAGGAATGGGTGAAATTATCGAACGCAAGTTTATCATCCTCCAGCTTATCCATCTTATTAAATACCACCAGCAACTTCTTGCCCTGGTTCTTCTGCTTCATCTCTTCGATTTCTGTGGCTGACGGCTGATCATCCAACAGCCAGATTACTATCTTCGCCTCTTCCATCTTCTGGAAGGTGCGCTCTATTCCGATGTTCTCTACCACATCATCCGTCTTGCGGATTCCTGCCGTATCTATGAAGCGGAAGGTGATTCCGTCGATGAGGGTGGTGTCTTCGATTACGTCTCGGGTGGTTCCGTGAATGTCGCTTACGATGGCTTTCTCCTCGTGGAGCAGACGGTTGAGCAGGGTGCTCTTGCCCACATTCGTCTTGCCTACGATGGCTACGGCTACTCCCTGCTTTAGGGCATTGCCGGTCTCGAAGGAGTGGGCGAGGGTGGTAATCTTGTGATTGATTTCTTCGGCTAGTGCCTGGAGTTCGCTGCGGTCGGCAAACTCCAGTTCTTCGTGGTCGCTGAAGTCGAGCTCCAACTCCAGGAGCGAAGTCATCTTTAATAGTTTTTCGCGAAGGAGGGAGAGCTCATTGCTGAAGTGGCCCTTCAGTTGGCTGAGCGCCATTTTGTGGGTTGCCTTGTTGGTAGAGGCGATGAGGTCGGCAACGGCTTCTGCCTGGGAGAGGTCCATCTTGCCGTTGAGATAGGCACGACGGGTGTATTCGCCCGGTTCTGCCTGGCGACATCCTACCTCCGTAAAGCGATGGAGAACCTGCTGAAGAATGTATCGGCTGCCATGACAGGAAATCTCGGTGGAGTTCTCGCCTGTATAACTGTGGGGTGCACGGAACACGCTCACCAGTACATCATCGATGGTGTTGCCATCCTTATCCTTGATTTCGCCATAATGCAGAGTGTAGGGCTTGGCTTCTTCCAGGGATTTGCCGTTGGCAGACTGGAAGATTTTGTCGGTGAGGGAAATGGCGTTAGAGCCACTGAGTCGGATGATTCCGATTGCACCGCCGGCTGGGGTTGCCAGGGCGCAGATACATTCTTCTTGATTCTTCATTTATTTGTTTCTTTCTTTTAAAGCTTTTGCCCTTACAGGGCGACAGGGGGTGTTTGCTGTCTTAACCCAGGGTGTTGCCCTGGGCTAGGAGCTTCTGCCCTTTCAGGGCGTATTGCTGCAATGGAGCTAGATTCTATCTAATACAACTTTTATCAAATTGTCGATGGTGCTCTTGTAGCCGGTGTTGGCGCTGAGGGCACGGCGGTTGGCGATGACCATGCAGCAGGTTAATGCCTTATGACCGAGGAGAAGGGAAAGACCGGCAAGGGCTGAACTCTCCATCTCGAAGTTGTTGACGCGCAGACCGTTATACTCGAATGCTTCAATCTTCTGATTAAGTTCCGGGTCGGCAAGTGGGGCACGGAGTTCGCGGCCCTGAGGTCCGTAGAAACCGCCACAGGCTATGGTGATTCCGCGTACCATATCATCGCTGGCTATCTGGTTGAGCAGTTCCGGATTGTTGTCTACACAGTATGGGTTGCCAATCTGGTCGTTCCATTTTACCTGGCGCTTGAATTCTGCCTCTGTTTCGAGGTCGCAGATTTCGTTGCGACGGGCATAGAAGTTGATGAGTCCGTCGAAACCGATGCTCTTCTGCGAGGCTACGAAGGTTCCGGCAGGGCAGTTGAGCTGCAGGCCGCCGCAGGTTCCGATGCGCACGAGGGTGAGCGTGGTGTGCTCGGGTTTCTCGGTGCGGGTTTTGAAATCGATGTTCTTCAGCGCATCGAGCTCGTTGACTACGATGTCGATATTATCGCATCCTATTCCGGTGCTCTGCACGGTGATTCGCTTGCCTTTATATGTGCCGGTGATGGCGTGGAATTCCCGACTTGAAACTTCGCATTCCTTCTCATCGAAATGGGAGGCTACGAGGGCTACGCGACCTGGGTCGCCAACGAGGATTACTTTATCAGCCACTTGTTCCGGGCGTAGATGAAGGTGGAAGCAGCTTCCGTCTTCATTGATAATCAATTCTGATTCTGCAAAATATTTGCTCATGGTTCTTTTGATTTTAAGTTATACATTATTTATATTGGGGTTTTCGCCCCTCTGTGTTTAAGATTAGCAAAGATACGAATAAAAAATGAAATGGGATATTTTTTTAATGATTTTAAACAGTAAAAAAGCACGAAGGGCAAATCCCGGAAATGGAACTTGCCCTTCTCTTTCAAATCTCTCTTCATTTATATCTAGTAAAGACTGCCGATGAACGGAGCCTTTTGCCGGATATTCAGATATGGTTAAACCCGGATGAGGGGTTATGAATTCATAGAGAGCAGGAACTCGTCGTTGTTGCGAGTATGCTGCATGTTCTTGTGGATGGTGCTCATCGCCTCGATAGCGTTCATATCTGACAGATACTTGCGCAGAATCCACATGCGGTCGAGCGTTGTCTTGTCCTGCAGCAGATCGTCGCGACGGGTAGACGAAGAAATGAGGTTGACAGCAGGGAAGATGCGCTTGTTGCTGAGTGAGCGGTCGAGCTGCAACTCCATGTTACCGGTTCCCTTGAACTCCTCGAAGATGACTTCATCCATCTTACTACCTGTATCGATGAGGGCAGTAGCGATGATGGTGAGCGAACCGCCGCCTTCGATGTTACGCGCAGCACCGAAGAAACGCTTAGGCTTCTGGAGGGCGTTTGCATCTACACCACCGGTGAGCACCTTACCAGATGCAGGAGCTGTGGTGTTGTAGGCACGGGCGAGACGGGTGATGGAATCGAGGAAGATGACAACATCGTGTCCGCATTCTACCATTCTCTTTGCCTTCTCGAGCACGATTCCGGCAATCTTGACATGGCGCTCTGCTGGCTCGTCGAAGGTAGAGGCGATAACCTCTGCATTCACGGTGCGTGCCATGTCGGTAACCTCCTCAGGACGCTCGTCGATGAGCAGCATCATGAGGTAAGCCTCAGGATGGTTGGCTGCGATGGCGTTGGCAATATCCTTCATGAGGATGGTCTTACCGGTCTTAGGCTGAGCCACGATGAGCGCACGCTGACCCTTACCGATTGGCGAGAAGAGGTCTACGATGCGAGTGCTGAGATTGGTGGTGCGGCGGTCGCCACAGAGATTGAACTTCTCATCAGGGAAGAGTGGGGTGAGGTGCTCGAAAGGAACACGGTCACGAACCTCTGACGGGTCACGGCCATTGATCTTGATGATGCTGGTGAGCGGGAAGTATTTCTCGCCCTCGTGAGGTGGACGCACCTTGCACTCGATGACATCGCCAGTCTTCAGACCGAACTTCTTGACGAAGCTGGATGCTACATAAACATCGTCAGGTGAAGAAAGGTAATTGTAATCGCTGCTGCGCAGGAATCCGTAGCCCTCTGAAATCACTTCGAGCACACCGTTGGATTTCACGAGATTGCTGAAATCGTAGGCTGGTGCTTCCTGCTTGTTCTTGGCTGCAGGGGCAGCAGGTGTGTGCTGGTGAGAAGTCTGTGGAGTGGTAGGACGGTCGAAGATGTCGACAGTAGGAATGGCAGCCTGGTCTTCGATAGGAATGTCGACTACCGGGATGAAATCGGTTCCATCGCCCGGATCACCCTTCCAGGTTCCGTCTGCATCGAGTTCTACCTTCATACCTTCAGTATAGTGGATAGGAGCTGACTCCTGTTTCTTATCGGTTGCAGTTTTTTCAGTAGCTTCTTCCTTTGCCTCCTCAGCTGGAGCCGGAGCTGCTACCGGAGCTGGAGCTGCTGCTGCGTTCTGTGCATTCATCTTAGCCTGGAGCATCGCCTGCAAATCGCCGCTGATGTTAGCGCTCTCAGCGTTTCCGGCAGAGAACTGCTCTTCAGGAACGGCAGCTTGCTCAGGTGCTGCCTGCTCAGGAGCAGTCTGCTGGTTATCGGCTGTTGCCTCTTCCGGCTGTTCTGCCTCAGTAGCAGCCTGCTGTTTAGCCGTCTCCTGTGCATCTTTCGCCATCTGCGCTTCTATCTCGGCTTTTACCGCCTGATGCTTTCTGATGGCAGCTGCTCTGGCTTCTGCAATGGCTTCGAGTTCAGCCTTGCTTCTTCTGCCGCGGTGTTTCGGGAAGTTGGCAAGTACCTGAGCCTCGATGTCTTCGCCTGATTGGTTTAGAGTCTGCTTCTGGGCAGCTGATTGTAAACTCTGCTCTGCCGGGCTGAACTGGATTTCTTCCTCAACCGCTGGGGCTGGGGCAGTTTCGCTCATAGCCTGAGGAGCAGTCTCGCCGCCGTTAGGACCCAATACCTGGTTCTTCTGCACGTCGAAATTCTCTCCTTCATTGCCGTGTACGGAATAAACACGGTCTTCTTTCTTGGTTGCAATGCGGGTGCGCTTGCGCTTAGGGGCTGCTTCAGGAGCTGGCTGTTCTGCCTGGGCGTCGAGAATGGCGTAGACGATAGTTCCCTTGTTATCGCTCTTTTTTACCTTGGCTCCAAGTTCCTTGGCAATGTCCTTCAACTGAACGACACTCTTTGCTTGTAATTCTTCTTTGCTATACATATATTATATATTGTATATTAATGATTTTCTTTCTGAAATGTCGCGTTTCTGAATGGAAACACGGTATTGATTGATAAATTCGTGTGCAAAGATAATTAAAAAATTTGTTTCTGCCAAATATTTTGCCTATCTTTGCACAAAAAAAATAAAAATGGCTAGTCAAATACCCTATTTAGACGTTCAAAACCTCACCAAACGCTTTGGTGCACAGGTTCTTTTTGATAATATTTCCTTCTCTATCGCTGAAGGACAGAAAGTGGGACTCGTGGCGAGAAACGGCACGGGCAAGTCTACGCTCATGTCGGTGCTGATGGATAAAGAGGGGCATGAGAGCGGAGACATCATCTACCGACGCGACTTGAAGGTGGGCTATCTGGAGCAGTCGCCGCAGTTTGATCCGGAGGAAAGTGTGCTGCAGGCGTGCTTCAATCATGAGGATGATCCGGAGAAGGTGCTGAAGGCGAAACAGATTCTCACACAGCTGCACATTACCAACCTGGAACAGCCGATGGGACAGCTCAGCGGCGGACAGCAGAAGCGAGTGGCGCTGGCGAATGTGCTGATTACGGAACCCGACTTCCTGATGCTGGATGAGCCGACCAACCATCTGGACCTGGAGATGATAGAATGGCTGGAAGGTTATCTGAATCGCGGCAACAAGACCATCTTCATGGTTACGCACGACCGATTCTTCCTGGACAAGGTGTGCAATACGATTCTGGAACTCGACGACCGCACCATCTACACCTACCGCGGCAATTATGCCTACTATCTGGAGAAGAGGCAGGAGAGAATGGATAATCTGAGAGCCGAAATCCAGCACTCTAAGAATCTCTACCGAAGAGAACTCGACTGGATGCGCCGTCAGCCTCAGGCGCGCGGACATAAGGCGAAATACCGCGAGGATGCTTTCTACGAGCTGGAGAAGGTGGCGAAACAGCGCATCGAAGACCGACAGGTAAGGCTGAAGGCTTCTACCGTATATATAGGTTCGAAGATTTTCGAATGCCAGTATGTGAGCAAGGCTTTCGACGACAGGGGGCAGAAGAAGGTGATTCTCGACAACTTCTATTACAACTTTGCCCGCTTCGAGAAGATGGGTATTGTGGGTAATAACGGAACGGGAAAATCGACCTTCATCAAGATGCTGCTGGGCGAGGTTCAGCCCGACGCCGGCAAGTTTGACATCGGCGAGACGGTTCGCTTCGGCTATTTCTCGCAGGAGGGACTGAAGTTCCGTGAAGACCAGAAGGTGATTGACGTGATTACGGAGATTGCCGATTACATAGACCTGGGCGGCGGCAAGCACATGACGGCTTCGCAGTTTCTGCAGTTCTTCCTCTTTACGCCCGAAGAGCAGCACAACTACGTTTACAAGCTGAGCGGCGGCGAGAAGCGCAAGCTTTATCTCTGTACGGTACTGATGAGGAATCCGAACTTCCTGGTGCTGGACGAGCCGACCAACGACCTCGACATCCAGACGTTGCAGGTACTGGAAGAATATCTTCAGGATTTTGCGGGTTGCGTCATCGTGGTGAGCCACGACCGCTATTTCATGGACAAGGTAGTAGACCATCTGCTGGTTTTCAAGGGCGAAGGCGAAATACAGGATTTCCCAGGCAACTATACGCAGTATAGGGAATGGAGCCGGATGCAGGCGAAGGACGAGGCGGAACAGGCGAAACCGGCAAAGAGCGGAAATGCAACGGCAGAAAGCGACGGAGCTGGCTCGGCCAAGCGCGACGCCAATTTTGAGAACAAGCGCAAGATGAGCTACAAGGAGAAGCGCGAATATGAGCAGCTGACAAAGGAAATTGATGCGCTGACCGAGGAACAGAAGAAGCTGGAAGAGGAACTCTGCAGCGGAAATCTATCGGTTGAGGAACTGACGGAGAAAAGCAAGCGCCTGCCTGAAATCAAGGATGAACTTGATGAGAAGGAAATGAGATGGCTGGAACTGGCTGAAATGCTCTAGACTTTGAACTTTGAGCGTTGAACATTGAACTTTATGATTAGTTGATGTGCGGCCGTTAATGATAAACATTTATAAAAGAAAATAGAAAGAATGGAAATTAAGAAATCAGAATTTACAATATCGGCTCCACGAGTGAGCATGTGTCCGAAAGATACGAAGGCTGAATATGCTTTCATCGGCAGAAGTAATGTGGGAAAATCGAGCCTCATCAATATGCTCTGCAACCACAAGGGTTTGGCTAAGACTTCAGCCACACCGGGTAAGACGCTGCTTATCAACCACTTCATCATCAACAACGAATGGTATCTGGTTGACCTTCCTGGCTATGGCTTCGCCAAGCGTTCGAAGACCGTACAGAAGCAGCTGGAACAAATGATAAGCAGTTATATTCTGCAGCGCCAGCAGTTGGCTAATGTCTTTGTGCTCATCGACGTGCGCCACGACCAGCAGAAGATAGACCGCGAGTTTGTAGACTGGCTGGGCGAGAGCGGCGTTCCTTTCTGCATCGTCTTTACCAAGGCCGACAAGTTGGGTCCGGTCAAGGCTCGCATGAATGCGGAGAAATGGATGCATGCGCTGGAAGACCGCTGGGAAGCACTTCCACCTTATTTCATTACCAGTAGTGAAAAGAAGATGGGACGCGACGAGGTGCTCGACTATATTGACGAAATCAACAAATCGCTCGCCGGAGAATAATCTTTCGGGAGAGAATAAACCAACAGAGAATGAAACAGATTAATTGGGGATTTATCGGCTGCGGAGAAGTAACCGAAAAGAAAAGCGGACCGGCTTTCAACGAAGTGGAGGGTTCGCAGGTGGTGGCTGTGATGAGCCGAAGCGAGAACAAGGCACGCAGCTATGCTGAGCGCCATCATGTGCGCAAATGGTACACGGATGCATCGGAATTGATAGAAGATCCCGATGTGAATGCTGTTTACATCGCCACGCCACCTTCTTCTCACGCCACCTTCGCCATTATGGCGATGCGTGCGGGCAAACCCTGCTACATAGAGAAACCGCTGGCAGCGAGCTACAACGACTGCATCCGCATCAACCGCATCAGCGAGCAGACGGGTGTTCCCTGCTTCGTAGCTTACTATCGCCGTTATCTTCCTTACTTCCAGAAGGTAAAGGAGATTATCGAGAGCGGAACCATCGGTAACGTGGTGAATGTTCAGGTTCGCTTCTCGGTTCCTCCGCGCGATCTCGACTTTCAGAGTGGCAAGGAAATGCCTTGGCGACTGCAGCCGGATATTGCGGGCGGCGGCTATTTTTACGACCTGGCTCCTCATCAGATAGATTTGCTTCAGAATCTGTTTGGTGTGATTACCCGTGCGCATGGCTATCCTGCCAACAGAGCGCATCTTTATCAGGCAGAAGATACACTTTCGGCGTGCTTCTTCTTTGAGAGTGGAATTCCGGGCAGCGGAAGCTGGTGCTTCGTGGGACATGAGAGTGCGAAGGAAGACTGCATCGAGGTGATTGGCGAGAAGGGCTCGCTCTCGTTCTCGGTGTTCACCTACCAGCCGATAGAAGTGATTACGAGCGAAGGAAAGAACTTGATTACGGTTCCGAATCCGCCTTATGTGCAGCTGCCGCTCATCAAGAACGTGATTGAGCATCTGCAGGGAATAGGCAAATGCGACTGCACCAGCGTTTCGGCTACGGCTGTTAACTGGGTGCTGGACCGTGTGTTGTGGAAGAACTGATTTTTTCAGAATCATTTTTCAGAATCATCATCAAGAAAGAATCATCTGGAATAGAGCGGAAAGTTATGAAGAGAAGTTTCTATATAGTAGGATTCATCTGTTCTCTTGCCTGCACTTCGGCAAGGGCAGGGGAGCCCGTGGATTCTACCACGCTGGGAACACTCTTCAACAAGACGATGTTCATGCCCAATTCCCAGGACAGCCTCGTGAAAGAGCGCCATCGCAAAACCTTCTTCCATCAGGTGGGAGATGTTTTCACCCGGTTCTTCAGAGAATTCAATAATACGGATTCGGCTTACATCGAAGACCAGCATTATAATTATACGGTAATGCTGCAGAACACCAATACCTACGAGGAATATACGCTCAGAAACAGCGAAGGACAGAGCATTTCCTTCTCGCCTGATCCTTCTTACCGCCTGGGGCCTTATCTGGGCTGGCGATGGGTGTTTCTGGGTTATACGTTCGACCTGAAGCACATTAATTTCAGGAATAACCACACTAATAAAAAGGAGTTTGACCTGAGCCTCTACAGCAGTCTGCTGGGAATAGACCTGTTCTGGCGACAGACGGGAAATGACTATCATGTTCTGCGGATGAATCTGGGTGAGCACATCGATTGTGACCCTATCCGCAAGGCTCCTTTCGACGGTTTCAAATCGAGCATCAAGGGATTCAATCTTTATTACATCTTCAACCATCGCCGCTTCTCTTATCCTGCCGCCTATTCGCAGAGTACGGTGCAGCGGAGAAGTGCCGGTTCCATGCTTCTGGGAATCGGTTACACGGAGCATGAACTGGAGGTGAACTGGGACAAACTGACCAATCTTGTAGATGAACGGCTGAATAAAAATCTGATAAACGGGGGAACTCCGGAAGCCAAGATAGACAGTTCGCTGATGTTCAGCAAGGTGAAATACAGCGATGTGAACGTAACCTGCGGCTATGCTTACAACTGGGTTTTCGCCAAGAACTGGCTCTTCAACGCTTCGCTCTCGGTAGGTGTGGCTTACAACAGCTCGAAATCGGATAATGAAAGGGAACATCTGGACATTTCCAACTTCAGTTTCAAGAATGTGAACCTGGATGGAATAGGCCGCTTCGGTATTGTGTGGAACAACACGCATTGGTACGCGGGCGCCAGCACCATCATCCATTCCTACAACTATAAGAAAAAACAGTTTTCTACCAACAATTCGTTTGGCTCACTCAATATTTATGTGGGTGTGAACTTCGGTAGGAAACGTCATCATTAACATATAAAAAGAGAAGAGATGAAAATATTTACGAAAATGGCAGCCGTTCTGCTGGCTTGTCTGCTGGCTGTTCCGGGAGAAGCCAGGGTGAATGTGGTTTATCAGCGGCAGGACAGTCTGCGGATTGTAGGACTGCTGCAGCAGGCAAGGGTGATGAAGAAGAAACCAGCCAGTTGGATGCTCTGGTTCGGCAAACAGATGGCAGGCGTTCCTTATGTGGGCGGCACGCTGGACCGGACGAAGGAAGAGGCGCTCATCGTGAACACCCGTGAGCTGGACTGCACCACATACGTTGAGATGGTTACGGCGCTCACCCTATGCGCCAAGAAGAACGAGACTTCTTTCTCGGCTTTCTGCGAACATCTCAGAAATGTGCGTTATGTGGGCGGCGAGGTTTCCTATGTAAAGCGCCAGCATTATTTCACGATTTGGATGGATGCTAACGAGCGCGAGGGAATTGTGAAGAATATTGCGCCCAATCCTCCTTTCTCGGCCGTTCAGACCGTGAACATCAACTGGATGAGTACGCATGTTTCGAGTTATAAGATGCTTACGGCTCATCCGGAGTGGAAATCTGGAATCAGAAAACTGGAACAGAGTGTGAACGGCAAGCGTTACCGTTATGTTCCGAAGGGTAAGATTGCCAATACGTCAGTTTTCCGCAACGCTATCCACGACGGCGACATTATCGCCATCATCACCAACAAGAAGGGTCTCGATACAACCCACATCGGTATTGCTTCCTGGCACAAAGACGGATTGCATCTGCTCAACGCCAGCAGCATTCACAAGAAGGTGATTGATGAACCGATGACGCTTTATACTTACATGCATAAACATCCGGTGCAAATAGGAATCAGGGTTTGCAGAGTTCAGTAAAAAAATATTAGAAAAGAAAAGATAAATGGAAGAGAAAAAGAATTTTGAAGCGATTTTCAAGGAAGATCTTTATCAATATCTGCTGAGTATTGATAAGGTAGATGCTCATTTGCCGGAAGCTCCGGATTTGGAAGAGCTGTGGCAGAAAGTAGGCGAGAGTTATCTGCCTGATGCGATTCGCGAGTTTGCCAAATATCCTACGGTTTCATTGGGTTGGATCATGTATGTAGGAATGGCGCTTGCCAAGTATTGGGATGAGGATTGGGAACTCTACAGCAAGGTAGAGAATCATTATGAATATCTTCGTGACAGAATAGATTTCGACCACATGGATGATTACATCTGCGAAAAGGTTCTGCTGCTGAATGAGGAAGATCATAAGGCTGTTACGAACGTGGTGGCAGAATGTGCTTCGCGCTCTTACAGCAAGCTGATTCATCTGAATCTTCAGCCGGGAAGCGAGGAAGCCTTCCGTGGTTTCGTTGCCGCCCTTCACCAGATGTTCCTCATGGGAATAGCCGTAGAGCTAAAAATGCTGGGTTACCACATGACTAAAATGTAAAAGAAAGTCCGTAGGCGTTCTGTTAAAATGCCTACGGACTTTCTTATTTATTACTAAAATAATTACTTCATTTTCTTGAGATATTCTCCAGCGCGGGAATCGCCGAGCTCCTGGGCTTTCTTCAGGTTCTTGATGGCCTCTTCCTTATTTCCTTTCTCCTTCTGGAGCAAACCTAAGAGAAGGTAGCCGTCAGCATATTCAGGAGCCAACTCTATACAATGGGTGGCTGCGCTGATTCCTTCATCATAACGCTTTACACGCAAGTCGAGACTTGCCCATTCTGCAAAATAAGTAGGCTCTTTAGGAGCCAGGTAACAGGTGCGGGCTATGTCAAGCAGGGCTGGCTGCCACATGCGTAACTTAGTTTCGCATTGGTAGCGGGTGTAGAAGAAGGCTGGCGAAACAGGACGGGCAATGGAATCGTACATATTATAATCCTGAATAGCGCGTCGGAATTCACCCTGCTCCTTCAGAAATTCTCCACGTGCCAGATAATAATTCGCAACCATTCCGGTCTTGCTTCCAACGCTTACCGCACTATCGAGCAAAACTTCAATCTCCTTGGCTGGAGCCTTGAGATTCTTCTTAGCCTGGGCAGCCTCAAAATAGAGTTCGCCGCTGAGAAGTGAAGTATTGGTCAAATCCATGAAAGTATCGTAAGCTTTCTGATACTCACCCTTTACAAAATTAATCTGCGCTTCCTGATGGCGGTAAATAGGCTGTGCCTTGATTTCGTATGCCTTCTGAGCCTCAGCTATGGCCTTATCAAGCGTCCAGTCTTTATAAACAGAATCGCCCTTGTAAATAATCTTCTGATAAATCAGGTCGGCATAGTTGGAATGAGCCTCATCCTTGGCAGCCGATTTCTTAATGCCTTCTTCCATCAGTTTGGCAGCTGCATCATATTCTGCCTTATCCGTCAGATAAGTGGCTTTCTCCTTGTAACCGAAGGCTGAAGTAGGGAATTTGCTGATAAACTCATCGCTATATTTCGCATACACATCAGCTGTAGTCTGGCCTTTCTTCAGAGTCATCATCGTCATCGCTTCGTTCTCTGTATCAGGAAGAGCTGTACGGATGGTGGTTTCGCGAAGAGCTGCGTCAAGACTCGAAAGACCTGTTACCGTCAGCTGCTTGGCGTAGTTGGCGTCGATGGCCGTTACCTGACCATTGCTGTGCATCAGACCGATGACCTGTCCGTTCTTGTTGGCAAACGGACAACCTACCGCATTCTCAGGAACACTATTCGAGAAGATGTAATAGTTGTACGTAGTCTTGAACTTCTCCACGCTGCTGATGTCCTCCTGCTGGTAAGCCGGCTTCTTGATAGAATAAGGAACCAGCCAGACCTTGTCGCCAGCAGCCGATTCCTTGGTTGCGATAGGAGCGGCAACGGTAGAGGCGTTGATGCGGAATTTAGCCACATCGTAGAGCTCGTCGGCTCCCATGATAGCCTCAACAGGAATCGATTTGCCGGAAGCGTCAACAACGCTTGCCTTTACAGCTCCGACAAATGGTTTGAAGGTGCTGATAGCCGTTCCCTTGTTATCGATAAAAACACCTTGGGTAGAGGCGATAATGTCGCCTTTCTGATTGAAAGTAGTCAAGGTGAAAACGCTCTTAGCCAGTTTCTGAACCGAACCTGGCTGAGCATAGAGGGACGATGCTCCGAGCATCAGTCCCATCATGATCATATTTATTCTTTTCATATTCTTATTTGTGTTGCTTGTGTTTGTTGAGCAACTCCTTAGCATTTGCCAGGGCAGCAGGAGTAATGTCGCTTCCGCTGAGCATCTGGGCAATTTCTTCTATGCGCTGCTGCTGGTCGAGTTCCTTCATGTGAGAAAGAGTTCCCTCCTCGGTTTCTTCTTTCAGAACCTTGTAATGGTGGGTTCCCATGGAAGCAATCTGCGGCAGGTGGGTAATGGAAATAACCTGGCGGTTCAGGTTGCCCATCTCAGTCATGATTTCAGCCATCTTCTCGGCAATCTTACCGCTCACTCCCGTGTCGATTTCATCAAAAATGATGGTTGGCAGTTTTACGGCGCCGCTGATCATGGCCTTCAGAGAAAGCATGACGCGGGCGATTTCTCCACCCGAAGCAACCTGACTGACCGGCTGGAGGAGCGTGCTCTTGTTGGCGCTGAACAGGAAGTTAACCTTGTCAACTCCATCTGAACTGAGCGGCTTAGCGGAGAATGAAATTTCGAAGCGGACGTTCGGAATTCCCAGAGGAATGAGACGTTTCTTCATTTCTTCTTCTATCTTTCTTGCCGATTCCTTTCGGATGGCAGTCAGTTCGCCAGCCTGCTTTTCTGCCTTGGCAAGGAGTAGGGCAACCTGCTTTTCCAGTTCTTCTATGTCTTCATCGCCATTGTCGATGTGCTGCAACTGTTCGTTGATTCGCTCACGTGTGGCGATGAGTTCTTCTACATTTTCCACATGGAATTTCTGCTGGAGCGAGTAGAGCTGGTCGAGACGGGAATTGATGGATTCAAGCCGATTCGGGTCAAACTCAATATTGTCAACGCTTCCGCTTATTTCCTGGGCAATATCCTTGAGTTCTATGTAGCTGCTCTGCATTCGCTCAGCCACTTCTTTCACATCCGGGTAAACCTCCTTGATATTGTCAATTTGCTGGGCTGCATTCTTCAGTTTGTCGAGAATGCTGCCGTCTTCGCCCGAGAGAGCATTATCTGCCTCATAGAGCGCAGTCTTGATATCTTCAGAATGGCTCAGGGTTTCAGCTTCCTGTTCCAGTTGCTCAAGTTCGCCTTCCTGCAGGTTTGCATCATCCAGTTCTTTAAACTGGAAGCGCATGAATTCCTCGTTCTCCCTGTTCTTTGCGATTTCCGTTTTCAGGTCTTCCAGCTGCTGCTTAGCCTTTTTATAGTTCTTGTATTCGGCAAGATAAGCCTTCTTCTGCTTTTCATCGTGGGCGATAATATCGACCACGCTGAGCTGGAAGTCTTCTTTCTGCAGCAGGAGGTTCTGATGCTGCGAATGAATGTCGACGAGCTGTTCGCCCAGTTCTCTCATCTTGCTCAACGAAACGGGCGTGTCGTTGATGAAGGCACGACTCTTTCCGGCAGCAGTCAGTTCGCGGCGGATAATGGTGTCTTCTGCGTCATAATCAATATCATTAGCATCGAAGAAATCCTGCATTCCGTATTTTGACAGGTCGAAATGGGCTTCTATCACGCAACGGTCCCTTCCTGCCTTGATGGCTTTGCTGTCAGCACGGTTGCCCAGGAGCAGTCCGATGGCTCCGAGAATGATGCTCTTTCCGGCACCCGTCTCGCCCGTGATGACTGAGAAACCTGGATAAAGAGGAATATCCAACTCGTCAATCAACGTGAAATTCTTGATGTATAATTGCTTGAGCATAATTTCTTATCTTATTGTTTTAAAAGGACTTAACCTATCTAGAAAGAATCTTTGCTTTATCATCCGAGAAGTTGCCTCGAATCATTCTGCATGTAGCCTTATTCCTTGATTTTGTCCCAATATGAGTTTTGAGAAGGATTGATGGAGAAGAGCAGCTCATAAATGCTTTCTTTCTCTTTCTGAGTGCCATGTTTCTGATAGATGTTAGCAAGCTCGTCCTTCTTATAGTCTGTCCAGATCTGTGGCAGCAGACTGAGCGGTCTGTCCGTACGGGCTTTCTTCAGATCCTGGAGCAGAGTGTTGGTGATTTCAGTTCTGCCTCGTTCCACATTATTCGCCATTTCATCGAGCCCTTTTCTGTAATAGTTGTATTGCAGCATTCTGAAAGGTTCCAAGGCTCCGTCGAGATAATCGGAAATGATGGCGAATCGGTTTCTGTTGTCACTAAACGCTTTCCAGCCCGGAAAATCAAGATTCTGGGCGTTGTTGGTGAGGTTCATGCAACGTTGCAGAATGTCCTCGCCACCTTTATGCGAAAAACTGTCAAGATCTAAACCGATGATGAGATAAGCATAGTAGGCGAGCAGAGCCGTAAGCTGGTTGTCTATCCGCTCTTCGGTAAACTCCAGCTGGTCGAACTCGGCAAACTTGAACGTGAAGTTTTCATCCACATTATTATATAAGGTGGACGTATAGGCTGAATTGTAGACGGGACGGTTGGCCTGGATGAGCGCCTTGCAGGTAAAGATATTCTGGTCTTTATCATACTTGCTTACCGTGATATTGAAGTTGCACACGATGCGCTCGTTCTTCCTGAATTGAAGATTCGTCCATTGCCTGTCGTTCACAAACTGCTCAAGAGTTTGCTGCAGATTATCGAATACCCGGTTTTCCGTGCCCTGAATCTGTGCATGGTTGATGGTAATCTTAGCCTGCAACTCCTGAGCGGCTGATGTGATGGGACTACAAGAGATAAGCCAGCTCGTTGATAATGTCGCGAGCCACTTCAGTTTTCGGTTTCTTCTCATATTCTTTCTTACCCTCTTCAGAAATAATCGTTATCTGGTTGTCATCCGTACGGAATGTGGTTCCCGGATTGCGAGTTGAGTTAAGCACGATGAAATCGGCATTTTTCTTTTTGCGCTTTTTCTGTGCATTAGCCTCTTCGTCGTTGGTTTCCAGGGCAAAAGCCACAATTCGCTGATGTTTTTGTTTCATCTTGCCAAGGGCTGCGGCAATATCGTGAGTAGGGACGAGGCGGAGTTCCAAATCATCTTTCTCTCGCTTGATTTTCTTGTCAGCAATCTCGCTTGGCTTGAAATCAGCAACAGCCGCACAGAGGATGGCTGCATCGGTTGAGGCGAAAGCCTGGGTGGCTGCCTGGTACATTTCCTCGCAACTTTCTACATCTATGCGATGAATGGCTTCAGAACAACTGAGCGAAACCGGACCTGCAACCAGCGTAACCTCAGCACCACGGCGGCAACACTCTTCAGCAAGTGCAAAGCCCATTTTGCCGGAAGAATAATTGCCGATGAAACGTACCGGGTCAATCTTTTCGTAGGTTGGTCCGGCTGTAATCATAATCTTCTTGCCTTTCAAATCGAGCTTATCGCTTTCTTTTTCCTTGCAGTTTTCTGCTTCATCGGTCTCTGAATTCTGCTGAGCCTGTTCATCAAAGAATCTGTCAAGGCATTCTACGATGATGTCAGGTTCTTCCATGCGTCCCTTTCCTTCCAGTCCGCTTGCCAGGAATCCCACTTCCGGTTCTATGATGTGATTTCCGTAGCCCAGGAGTGTTTTCATATTGGCTTGCGTAGAAGGATGCTTATACATGTCGAGGTCCATGGCTGGAGCGATGAAAACGGGCGCTTTCATCGACAGATAGGTTGTGATGAGCATGTTGTCAGCAATTCCGTGAGCCATCTTTCCCATGGTAGAGGCTGTGCAGGGAGCGATGAGCATGGCGTCCGCCCACAGACCTAAGTCTACGTGCGAATTCCAGGTTCCATCGCGTTGCGAGAAAAATTCGCTTACCACAGGCTTATGGGTAAGAGCCGAAAGAGTGATGGGAGTGATAAACTCCTTTCCTGCAGGTGTAATGACCACCTGTACTTCGGCTCCTCGCTTAATGAGACCTCGTATGATGAGGCAAGACTTATAGGCTGCAATAGAGCCCGTAATGCCCAATACGATTTTCTTTCCTTTTAACATGAATTTTTCTAACTGTTAAGAAATAAATCCGAGTTTCGCAAGGGTAGTTCTTCAACTGCTTGCGAAAGCCCGGTAACAATTATTTTCCCATTCTTTTGTTGAATTCACGAAGGCGGATGCGGGTAAGCACCTGCTTGGTATTGTTGGTGAAATCGCTTCCCAAAACCCATGTAAAGTAACCTGGGTCTTTGGTCAGAATCTCAGCCACATCCCATCCTTTGTATTTGCCGAAGTTGAATACTTCGTGCTTCAAAGGATTTCCGTTTTCATCGTTGACAACGTTGCCCTGGGCGTCTTTTACCTCTTCCCAGACGATACGTCCAGCGAAGTCTACATTATCCTTCTGCTTAGAGAATTCGGCAAGTTCATCCATATTGTTGTTGAGCACGCGCTCAGGTTCATCCTGTACGCCTGGAGCATACTTGTCGAGCTCGCCCATGAGCACGCGGTAAGTAGCCTCTGTATCCTGATCTGCACGATGAGCTTCGAAATCTTCTTCCATCTTTCTGCCGCAATAGAACTTGTAGGCAGCAGCCAGGTTTCGGCGCTCCATCTTCATGAAGATGGTCTGCGCATCAATGAGACGGCACTTATTGAAATCGAAGTCGATTCCGGCACGTAGGAATTCTTCTGCGAGCATAGGAACATCAAAGTGGTTGGAATTGTAGCCTGCGAAATCGCAGCCTGTAAATTCCTGCTCCAATGTGGCAGCCAGCTGCTTGAAAGTTGGCGCATCTTTTACATCTTCGTTGCTGATGCCTGTAAGGGCAACTACTTCGGCAGGAATCTCCTTGCAAGGATTTATGAAGAGGTTCTTGCGGTCTTCTGTTCCATCAGGCATTACCTTGATGTAAGAAATCTGTATAATACGATCCTTGATCATGTCAAGACCGGTTGTCTCCAGGTCGAACACAATCAGAGGCTTTGTCAAATTGAGTTTCATTTTTGTAGAAATACTTTTCTTTTTGTTGTTTCAGAGAAAGCCCGTGCTCCTTTAGTCGTTAAGGAGCATAGGCATGATGAGCATCAGAATATCTTCGTTCTCAGGCTGTTCTGCAGGAACGATGATTCCGGCACGGCTTGGGTCTGCCAGCTGGATGATGATGTTGTCGCTTGTGAGATTGCTCAGGATTTCCATCAGACTGCTTCCCTTGAAGCCGATGCTGATAGGAGAGCCGTTGTATTCGCAAGACAACTGTTCCTTTGCAGATGTTGAGAAGTCAATATCCTCAGAAGAAACCTCGAAACGGCCTGACTCGATGTGGAAACGGATGAGCTGGCTGCTCTCGCTTGCAAATGGCAATACGCGGCGCAAAGCACTCTGCAAGCCTCTGCGGTCTACTGTAACCTCGTTAGGGTTGTTTGGAATGACAGAGTTGTAGTTAGGGTAGCGGCCATCAATCAGTCTGCATCTCATAACGCCGTCAGTAAACTGGATTTCTGCGCTTCGGTCATCAAACTTGATGATAGCGTCGTCGCCGTCCTTGCTCAGAATGTTCTTCAGCAGAGAAGCTGGCTTCTTAGGCAAGTTGAATGCTGAAGGAGATTCGCTCTTGATAGTGAAGTTCTTGCTGCGAACCAGCTTGTGTCCATCGCTTGCTACGATAGCGAGAGCATCTGCTGTCAGGTCGAAGTAAATACCGTTCATGACAGGGCGCAACTCATCGTTGGCAGTAGCGAAGAGCGAGCGTGAAATGTTGTTGATCAGCATTTCTGTAGGCAAAGAAACGGTGGTGCAAGCATCGTTCATGCTCTGTGTGCGAGGATAATCCTCTGCGCTCTGACCTGTGAAGTTGTAAAGACCGTTCTGATAAACAATCTTGATGGCAATGGCTTCTCCGGCAGTATCCACATCGAAGTGAAGAGGCTGCTCAGGCAGTTCCTTCAACGCATCGAGGATAACGCGGTTAGGCACACAAAACTCACCTTCTCCATCGTGGTCGGTAAGAGCGAGTGTACTCTTGATGACGTTGTCACTATCGCTAGCTGTGATGCTCATCTCACCGTTAGCAACTTGGAAAAGGAAACAATCGAGGATTGGCAACGAATTCTTGCTTCCAATCACTTTTGCGAGCATGTTGAGCTTGCTGCTCAATGCAGAACTTGATACTGTAAATCTCATGAGTATTTTATTTAAATTTTATTTTGTTTTCTGTTTCACCTTATTAAATTAGGCAATATCACCTAATTGAGCACAAAAATACAAAAAATATCGCTGATAAGCAAAAATAATTGGAGAAAAGTTCTAGTTTTTGAACTATTTTTAGTAATTTCGCAGTCAGAAAGAAAAAAACACCCTTTAAACAAAGGAAAAACTTTAAATATTATCATATGGAATTACAAGGAAAGGTTATTGCCGTTTTGCCTGAAATAAGCGGCGTCTCTGCAAGAGGAGAGTGGAAAGCTCAGTCGTTCGTAATTGAAACTCACGAGCAGTATCCAAAGAAATTGTGCTTTGATGTTTTTGGAGCAGATCGTCTGGCTCAGTTCAACATTCAGAGTGGTGAGGAACTCCTGGTTTCATTCGATATTGATGCTCACGAGTATCAGGGTCGTTGGTACAATAGAGTCCGTGCCTGGAACATCCAGCGTGTTGATCCTAACGCCGTAGCTGGCGCTATGGGCGGAATGCAGCCAGGTGCGTTTCCTCCAGTAGGTGCTCCTGTAGCTCCTGCTCAGCCAGCAGCTCCTGCTAATGGTGCAACTGCAGCATTCCCTCCAGTTCAGCCTGCAGCTCCTGCAGCAGAGGGTGGTAGCGCAGATGATCTTCCTTTCTAAAATAGAAAAGTAAGATAAAACAAGAGCACTTCGCCTGAGACTTTCTTCTGTCTCGGATGAAGTGCTCTTTTTTGTTCAATTAATTTCTTTCTTAATCCTATCTTCTGTTTTCTTTATGATTACCTATTGAGGATAGTCTTATTTATTCTTTTGTCAACAACTTTTATTCTCTCCGTCTCTTCTCAAAGAATTGTTTTGAGGCAGCAAAGAAGAGGAGAACTGAAGCTGCATTTTCTATCGCAACCATCCAGAATGTTCCGCTGTAACCGAAATGTTCTGCCACAACTCCACCTAGCAGACAGCCGATTCCGAAGCCCAAATCCCAACCGGTAAGAATGCTGCTATTTGCTGTTCCGCGCTGGTCGTGGCGAGCCACATTAATGAACATGTTGAGGAAGGCTGGATAAAGATGACCGTTGCCCAGACCGATGAGACAGGCAGAAAGATAATAGGCTACCGGATGCTTGACGGCAACAAAGATGATGAAACCAATAAGCGAAAGCAGCATTCCTTCAGCCGCATTCTGTGTGAGCTTGCCCTGGCTCAAGGCTTTTCTTCCTTGCAGTCTTGAGAGGAACAGACCCATGGAAAGAAGGGCAAAATAAGTGCCCGTTCCACCCGTAATTCCGAGTTCCTCCTTGCTGTAAATTGCGAGATAATTGCTCAGAACACCCCAGCAGAAACCGAACATGGCGATGTTGATGGCAAGGAGCCAGGCACGCGTCAGGAAGAAGCGGTCGAGAGAAAGTTTCTCCTTGTTCTTAACGATTTCCTTTTCGGGAAGGCGGATGGTTCCTGCAATCACAACTGAGGCAATCGCCACGATGAAAGCTATCCAGAAGAGAATCATGTAACTTTCTACCGCATTATGCAGATAGATTCCGATGGATGGAGCAATCGCCATGGCAAAGTTGTTGCTCAGTCCGTAGAGTCCGATTCCTTCATTTCTCCTACTTGCCGGAAGAACGTCGATGGCGCAGGTGCTGTTGGCAACCGTTACGGCTCCGAACGGACCTCCGTGCAGGGTTCTGCAGATGGCAAACATCAGAATGGTGCTGGCTGCAATATAGCCGGCAAAGAAGATGGCGAAGGCTGAGAGACAGACCATCAGCACCTTCTTGCGCGAAAAACTGTCAACTACATATCCGCTGAACGGACGGATGATGAGGGCGGCAACCGTATAACCGCTCAACACAATTCCTATCACATCTTTCGTGGCTCCGAAATTTTCGCTCAGATAGAGTGGGAGCAAGGGTGTGAGCAGATAGAAGGCGAAATACAACAGGAAGTTGGTGGTCATCACCTTGATGTAGTTAGCGTTCCAAAGTTTCTCTTTCATCATTTTTTAGAGTTTATCCTCACTTTTAGAGTTTGTCCTCATTATTAGAGTTTGTCCGCCAGCCAGGCGTCGATGAGTTTTCGGGCGATGGAAAGTTTCTCTGGGAGAATAGGGAGATTCTCCTTCGTGAACCATTTGCCACGCGAAAGTTCTTCTTTCTGAAGATGAATTTCTCCATCTACATATTCTGCCGAGAAACCAATCATCAGACCGCTCGGGTAAGGCCAAGGCTGAGAACCGAAATATTTCAAGTTCTTGATAGTCAGACCGGTTTCTTCCATCACTTCACGATGAACCGCCTCTTCCAGATTCTCGCCAGTCTCAACAAAACCAGCTACGAGACTGTCGAAATTTCCCTTGAAATTGCGGGCGTGAACCAGCAACACCTGATCATCTTTCTTAATCAATACGATGATGGCTGTGGCAAGCGAAGGCCAGACCTGTTTGCCGCATTCTGTACATTTCTTACTGATGTCGGTTGCCATTTTCATCGGAGCTCCGCAAACGCCGCAAAATTGGGTATTCATGTCCCAATAGTTGAGTTCCTGGCACTTTCCTGCTTTCAGGTAAAGGGCAGGAGAGAGTTTGTAGAAACTAGGGCGCAAGCCGCACATTTCGTACTTCGGATTGCCGGTAACGGGCTCAGGAATGGTGAAGGTCTTCACCTCTGTTCCGTCTTCCATCGGAGTGATGTTGAGAATGTGAGTCCAAGGCTTTGTAGGGATTGGACTCTCTTCTGAACAAGGAATCGTATAGGTTCCGTCTTCTTTCTTTTCGAGCAAGAGATCGGTCTTGCAAAATATAAACCAATACTTCATTCTTTATTTTGAACTTATTTATTTACTTTGAACTTTAAGCTTTGAGCTTTGAACTTTATGAAATGCTTTTCTTGAAACGTTCCGAGGGGGCTATTTCTGCTTTCCGAACAGCAATTCGAAATCGCGCTGGGCAGCAGGCTTGGTCCATGCTTCCGGCACAAACTTCCAGTTATTGTTTGGTTTCGCATCTACAGTTCCCATCTTTTCGATTTCTTCCATCAGATAGTAGCGCTGGTCGCGCTTGCTGCGATAGATGATTCGGCTTTCAAGACTGTCTTTCGGAATTCCGGCACCCTTGGTAAGGAGTTCGCCGCCGCCATTACCACGATAGCTGTTAACGGCTACCTTGTACCATTTCTTCTCATCGAAAGGTTCGCCGTTGCTCATGCGCAGAATCTTCACCTTCTCGCCATCTGGCTTCGTTACGTCAACTTCGTAATCGATTCCCGCAGCACTATCAAAGTTGAACGAGAGATTCTTGAAGCCGAGGCGTTGCTGGTCGCCGACGGTCTTCTCATCGAGCAGCAGAAGATGGTCGTCAGGACTCTTCATGGTGTTCACCCAGAGGTCGTAACTCATTTCCAGATGCTTTCTGATTTCTTCGCCCGTCATGCGCATCACGTAGAGCTGATTCTCGTATTTATAGAGATTGAACATGTCGCTCACACAGATTGGACCGGCGTTGAGAACCGAGTTGAACTGAAGAGGAGCGTTGAACGAAATGTCGGCTTTTGTCATCTGCAACTGAAGGTTGAGGATGAAATCGTTGAAGGCAGAACTGCCGAAGAACTGGTCGCGGCTGTAGATGGTAGTCTTGAAGTTGCCAATCTGCTTGCCTACATATTTCTTTACTTCCGCAATCTGAGGCTCGAAAGCCTTCATGAAATCCTCGTCGATAGGACAATCTGTCACATCTACAATCTTGCCTGTCACTTTCTTGTCAGTAACCACCAGTTGTTTCTTTCCGTTCACCTTCTTCTTGTTGAGGGTGAGGGTTATTTCAGCATCTGCCACGCTAATGGCGTTGTTGGCAGGATCCAGGCAAACCACCTGCTTTCCCTCTGCGTTGGTAATGGTTTCGTTGTCGCGCGTATGGTCGTGGCCGAAGAGAATGAGGTCGAAGCCCGGCACTTCTTTTGCCACCTTGATAGAGGCGTCTTCATCATACTCTGCAGTCTGAATGCCTCCGTCTTTTCCGCTATGGAAGAGGCCGATGATGACATCCGGTTTCTCATTTTCCTGAAGATATTTCACCCATTTGCGGGCGTTTGTTACCATATTCTCAAATTTCAGTCCGCTCCAGAGATTCTCCGTGAGCCAGTTTGGAATGGCAGGAGTGAGCATTCCCAAGACAGCCACCTTCACGCCTTCGCGGTTCAGGATAAGGTAAGGCTTGACATAAGGCTCGCCTGTAGAAGTGCTGATGATGTTGGAACCAAGAACTGGGCAATTGAGTTCTTTTATCCATTTGTCGTAAACTGGATGACCCGTCTCAACATCATGATTGCCAAACACTTGCGCATCATACTTCATGTAGTTTACCACATCGGCAGCCACGTTTCTAGCCTCTGTGTTTACATAATTATAATAATAGCAGGTAGGCTGTCCCTGCAGAATATCGCCATTCTCCAAGAGGATGAGGTTATCCTTATAGTCTTTTCGCAGATTATTGACGTAGGAAGAAACGCGCGCCAAGGTTCCTGCTTTTGGCTTACGGTTGATGAAATCGTAAGGGAAGAAAGAGCCGTGCACATCGCTTGTCTCTATCACTCTCAGTTTTACGGTACGTTGTTGTGCCATAGCTTGTGAATTGAAAGTTAGCGCCAGAAGAAGCGCAGCAAATAATTGTTTCATATTAATTAATGTATATCTTTTGAGTAATAAAAGCCCATCCGTTGAGCTCTGTTTCTTTTTTTCTCTGCAAAAGTACAAAAAAGAACTTAAATAGGCATACTTTTTGTTGGATATTTTTTTAAAACTAAAAAATAGGAGGTTTTATAATATGGCATTTGTTGATTATTACAAGATTCTCGGCGTAGACAAGAACATTCCGCAGAAGGATGTGAGAGCTGCGTATCGTAAACGTGCAAAACAGTTTCACCCAGATTTGCACCCTAACGACCCGAAGGCGAAGGCTAAGTTCCAGGCGCTAAACGAGGCGTATGAGGTGATTTCTGACCCAGATAAGCGTGCTAAATACGACCAGTATGGCGAACAATGGAAGAATGCTGATGCATTCGGCGGTTTCGGCGGAGCTGGTGGCGCAGGCGGTTCCGGAAGCTATGGTGGAGCAGGTGGAAATCCATTCGAGGGTTTCGACTTCAGCCAGTTTGGTGGAGGCGGAGGTTTCTCCAGCTTCTTCGAAAATCTCTTCGGAGGTCGTGGCAGAAGCCAGCAGTCGGCTGAAGGATTCGGTTCCGGCAATTTTGGCGGATTTAATGGTTCTGCCGGTTATGGTAGCGGCTTTAATGGGGCTGGCTACGGAGCTGGTGCTGATTTCGGTACTGGTGGTTGTGGCGGCGGTTGCGGCCAGAATGGTCGTGCCAATAATGGCGAAATGAACATGAATGTGAATATCGACCTTTATACGGCTCTGCTAGGCGGCGAAGGAATCATTAAATTGAGTAATGGTTCTAAAATCAAACTGAAGATTAAGCCGGAAACGCAGAATGGCACGAAGGTTCGTGTTCGCGGAAAAGGATACGACCGAGGTGACGGTACCTTTGGCGACCTGATGATTACTTACAACGTGAAGTTGCCAACCGGGTTGAATGAAAAGCAGAAAGATTTGCTCCGTCAGATGAAGGATGCAAAGTAATTTCTAAAAGAAGGGAACAGGTTCTCGGACATGAGAACTTTCCCGAAACATGAAAGAAAAAAGAAACGCCCTGCAAGAAGGGAACATTCAGAAATGAAGTTCCTGTTCTTGCAGGGCGTTTTTCCTATTTATCTTTAAACGATTCTCTGAAATAAAAATCGCTTTGTCTCAGATGAGTCTTTATTTATTATTCTGCGGCATTAATCTTCGACATGTTGAAGGCAGAAACCTTGCCGTCTGGCGAAACGGTTGCGTTGATTTTGAAATGGTTGGTTT
>JAJWOH010000032.1:25127-31073 GCA_021635485.1 Segatella copri
GCAGAAACCTTGCCGTCTGGCGAAACGGTTGCGTTGATTTTGAAATGGTTGGTTTTCTTAGTACCGTCGGTAAGCTGAACTTCCTCACGTGCTGAGAACTGAACCTGATATTCATAATCTTCGTCACCCACCTCGCGCTTCTTGATCTGGTAATCGTTGGTAAGGAACCAGTTCAGGTTGGTCACGTCGTCCTTATAAAGCTTATTCATAAAGGTAACAACATCTGCCTTGGTAGCAGAATTCTTACCCAGAAGCGAAGAGAGAATATCTTCGCATGAAGCCTGCAAACCATCAGCATCGCGGGTATTGATGCTTTGGAAGAAATGACGGAACAGACTGCTTATCATATCTTTCTCTTCAGGCTGCAAATCTCTGCTCTTGGCTTTCTTCATCGCATTCTCCGCCTCTTCGATATGCGAACCGTCAGCATGAGCGGCGAGGTAAGCCTGATAAGCTTCTACATTATCAGCATTCTTGGCCACATTCCAGTCGATGGAATCTATCTTGTTCAAAACCTCCTGCTTGTGTGGACTGTTTGGGTATTTGTCGAGATAAGCCTGCAGGGCCTCTTTCGAACCGCTTACTACGGCGTTGGTCCAGTCCTGATCGGTCTGTTTCAGAAGTTCGAGGTGAGCCATGATGGAATCACGATGCGCCTCGTCTGCATCTTTGTAAGTATCGAGGTAACTCTGCAGAACCATCGGGTCGCTACTCTGCATGGCATACTCGTAAGCTTCCAGTTCCTTATTCTTATTGGCGCTATCATAGAAATAGTAGAAGATGCCACAAACGAGGAAGGCGAAAATAAGCGAGATGATGATAACGCCACGGTTGCTCTTTTTCTTTTCCTGGGTTCCTTCTCCGTTTCCGCCGTTCTGGGAATTGGTTTGCTGTGGGCGAACCGGAGGAACGGGAGGGGTAGGAGGTGTTGCTGTTCTGACAGGTGTCTGAGGACGGGTCTGCTGTCTGAGCATTTCCTTACGGCGCATTTCCTCTTGTCTGATAGCATTCTGCTTGGCTGCATTTTCTGCTTCTTGCTGCTGAGCCATAGAAGGAGCCTGGTTTGCAGGAACCTGCTGGTTCATTCCTGCCTGAGGAGTCATTCTTGTGAGCAACGGATTCAGTTCGTGGCAGTTTGGACACATTTCCAGGTTGCTGAAATAAACCTCGCCACAACTTGGGCATTTGGTAATTTTGCCTGCTATTTCTACTCCGCAACTAGGGCAGGTAGGTGCTTTATCGCTAATTTGGCGTCCGCATTCCGGACATTTTATAATTGCCATAATTCTATTTTATGTTTATTGATTTACTTAATAATATTGATATTTCTGGCCAATAGAACCCAAACCACGAAGCTAATCATAAAGTTCAAAGTTCCATGTTCCAAGTTCAAAGTCCTTATCTGTGTCTGAATCTGATTTCCCTCAGGCGATGGCGGCCCATGAAGCGGCTTTTGTCAACATAGCCGTTTATTCCGTTGAGCCTGCCCTTACCCGTATATTGCCACATTTCGAAATCCCTACCATCTCGCAATACAGGGATTCGCTTTGTATACTGGGCAATCATCAGCTTGTAGCTGTCTAGCTTGCCCAGCAGATAGTTATCATAGAAATTGGCTCCCGTATAGATGAGGGGCTTTTGCTTGTATGCTTTTTCTACAAGATGCAGAAACTTGAAAAGCGAATCGCAGAATTCTTCTGTACCCATGCCGCTTTTCGTCTCCACGTCAATCATCGGCAGAAGGTCCTGATCTCCCGGACGGCATTGGGCCATGAAGTTTTCCAGCTGCGTCTGCTGTGGGATGCGGGGTCTATAGAAATGATAAGAACCTACTTTCATTCCGTAGCGATGAGCCAGGTCGATATTCTTCTTGTATTTGCTGTCGATGTTGGTTCCGCCCTCGGTAGCTTTCAGATAAACGTAAGCCATCTTAGAGTTGTCGCCCACGGTTTCCCAGAACACGTTGCCCTGATAATGACTCAAGTCGATGCCGTGAACGTGCCGACAAGTGTCTTCGCATTGCACCTGGGCATGGGCTCCCAAGGCAATAATGGATGCTATAATAGAGATAAATAACTTTTTCATAGATGCAAAGATACGAAAATCAGATGAAAATCGTACTACTAAGAGATTAATTTTATAGATATTTTACTCTTCGTCCTGATGAATCCCAGGTTAACCCCTTCAATCCTTTCTGAAATTTATTCTTCAATCTCAGATAATGAACGGAAGAAATTGTTCATGAAATTGCTCATGGTTTCTATCGGAGCGTATTGCAGATAGCGCATGCTGCGGCGCAGATTCTTGCGCATAGTTCCCCCCGTGGTGCGTACAAAACCGCTGCTGGTCTGCTCAAACTGGATGGCCTGCTGGTCCATGATGTTATAGTAGAGCGAACGGAGCGTCAGCTTGTAGGCGCCTCTTTCTATATGATGAACGAACGGGATTTCGTCCTGTTCAAAATCGAAAAAAGTGATGAGTACGCTTCCTTCCAGCTGGGCGATGCGCTGGATACGGAGCTTGGCGAGCCACTTCTCCAGTTTTACGAAATCTACCTTGTCGCCTCGGGTTCTCAGATAGTCTCCCAACTGGATGATTCCTCTGAGATTGATTCCGTTAGCCAGCATTCCATTTACGTTTGCCACGATAATGCGCAGCAGATAAATGGTCTCGATAGAGGTATCGATGGCGTGGCGTTCGTCTTCCTGTATCTTGCTGAGTCGGCGATTCAGAAAACTGTTGTTCATCTTCACCTCTCCTGCAGGAACATCATTCACGTTCTTGAGCATCTGAGCTATCTTTTTCTTCTTAAAGGTAGTCATCGGTTCCATTTCTTCCTTGATGCCGAAGTTATCGGCACGGAGCTTAGTAAAAAGGTTGCGCTGAAGAAAATTCATAAGCCTTGTTCTTATTAATAGTCAATAATAAAGTATTGTTCTTCCTGTTAAGAAATCTCTAAAGCAGAAGGAAATCCTCCTCTGATTTGAGAAGTCTTCCTAACTATATCTCCTAGGATAGCGCAGGAGGATGGCTAGCAGAGCTGCCACACCTATCGCCAGCGGATAGTAGAGATAAGGAAGAATGTCCATCGGACTGAGATTGGCCAGACCGGCTGCCAGAAGCATCTGCACGCCATAAGGAATCAATCCCTGAACCATGCATGAGAAGGTGTCGAGAATGCTGGCTGCCTTGCGGTTGTCTACGCCAAACCGGTCGCCTATCTTTTTCGAAATATTTCCTACTGTCAGAATCGCTACCGTATTATTTGCCGTACAGATGTTTACCATCGAAACGAGGGCGGCGATAGAAAGTTCGGCTCCACGCTTGCTGTTTACGTGGGCTGTAATCTTGTTGATGATGAAATCAATTCCGCCGTTTTCGCGGATGATTTCGAGCATACCACCTGCCATCATGGCGATGATAATGAGTTCGCCCATGCCGATAATGCCGTTGCCCATGGCCGAAAACCAGCCAAAGAGGTCGTAGCATCCGGATGCACCCAGAAGATGACTGCCTATGCCGATGGCGCCACAGAGTAGGGTGCCCAGGGTGAGAACAGCCATTACGTTCATGCCGGCAATAGCGGTAATGAGGACGATGAGGTAAGGCAATACTTTCATGTATTCTACCTTGTTGATGTGGGTAGGTGCCTGAAGACCGACTCCCATGACAGAATAGGCGATGAGGACGAGTACGGCGGCAGGAACCACAATCATGGAGTTGACCTTGAACTTATCGCTCATCTTGCAGTTCTGCGTCTGCGTAGCAACAACCGTCGTATCGGAGATGAACGAAAGGTTGTCGCCGAAATAAGCGCCACCTACGATGATGGCGGTCATCATGCCTACGTTAGCATCCATCGAGTGGGCCAGTCCGGCGGCTATAGGAACCAGAGCCACAACGGTTCCCACACTTGTTCCGATGGATACGGAGATAAAGCAGGCAGCCAGGAAGAGTCCTGGCAGAATCATACTGGCTGGCAGGATGCTGAGCGCCAGGTTGACGGTTGCATCAACGGCTCCCATCGCCTTGGCTGATGCGGCAAACGAGCCAGCCAGCACATAAATCCAGAGCATGAGCATCAGGTTGTTGGCGCCGGCACCCTTGCTGTATGTGTCCACACGTTTCCTGACAGGCATTCCGCCGGAAATAGCCACGGCATAAATGCTCGAAATCATGAACGCTACTGTGAGCGAGAGACTGGTGTCCTTATGGCTGCTGTCTACTGAATAGACGGTAAAAGCCACGATGAGGACTATCAGCAAAAATAATGGCGATAACGCCAACAAACCTTTTTTATTACTCATACTTCTTTATTATTCTTATTACAGAGTTACTCCATTCTTGAAGATGGAGATTTCACGATAACCGTTGTACTCGTTGCGAGCCTCCTCGCCACTTGCTACGGCTATAATCTTATCAATAAACTTGCTTACCAAGTCTTTCATTTCTACACCTTCTACCAGAGCGCCGGCGTTGAAGTCAATCCAGTTTGGCTTGTTCTTTGCCAGATTGCTGTTGGTAGAAATCTTCATCGTTGGCACGAAGGTTCCGAATGGGGTTCCGCGACCTGTGGTGAAGAGAACGAGCTGGCAACCTGCTGAAGCCAGAGCTGTGGCTGCTACGAGGTCGTTACCCGGAGCTGAAAGCAGGTTCAAACCGGTTGTCTCCAAACGGTCGCCATACTGGAGCACGCCGCTTACTGGAGCACGTCCGCACTTCTGGGTGCAACCCAAAGCCTTGTCTTCGAGGGTAGAAATACCACCTGCCTTGTTACCTGGAGAAGGGTTCTCGCCAACTGGCTCACCATGGCTCAGGAAGTACTCCTTGAAGTCGTTAATCAGGTGAACGGTCTTGTCGAAGAGTTCCTTGTTCTCGCAACGGTTCATCAGAATGGTTTCTGCGCCAAACATTTCCGGTACCTCTGTCAGGATGCTTGTACCGCCCTGTGCTACGAGCCAGTCGCTAAATTCGCCTACCAATGGGTTGGCTGTGATTCCGCTGAAGCCGTCAGAACCGCCACACTTCAAACCTACGCGCAACTTGCTTACCGGAACATCCTCGCGCTTGTCTTCCTTAGCCTGAGCATAGAGATCGCGCAGAATCTTCATGCCTTCCTCGAGTTCATCGCCTTCAACCTTCTGTGTTACAAGAAGTTTGATGCGGTCGTGGTCGTAGTCGCCGAGCATCTTCATGAAATCATCTGGCTGGTTGTTCTCGCAGCCGAGCGAGAGAACGAGCACGGCACCTGCGTTAGGATGCAGACAGATGTCGCGAAGCACCTTACGGGTATTCTCATGGTCGCCCGAGAGCTGTGAGCAACCGAAGTTGTGGTGCCATGCGTGGATGGCGTCAATACCTTCGCAACCTGTTTCTTTCTTGAGGAGTTCTACCAGTTTCTCAGCCACGCCGTTCACGCAGCCCACGGTAGGAACTACCCATACTTCGTTTCTTACGCCTACTTCGCCATTCTTGCGAACGTAGCCCTTGAAGGTGCGGTTTTCCTTAGCGATATTCAGCTGCTCGTCTACAGGGTTGTAGGTATATTCGAGTGTGCCTGCAAGATTGGTCTTGAGGTTGTTCTCGTTAACCCATTCGCCCGCTTTGAGATCGGTCTTAGCGTGACCGATAGGATAGCCATACTTCAGGATGTCTGTACCCTCGGCAGCATCGTTGATGAGCACCTTGTGTCCTGCAGGAGTATCCTGCAATAATGTGATGGTCTTGCCATCTACTTCAATCGTTTCACCCTTCTTCATAGGGCGCAAGCAAACCACTACCGAGTCGGCAGGGTTAATCTTGATAAAACTTGATTGTTCCATACGTAGTCTGTCTTTTATTTATTGTTTATAATTTATAATGTTTCTGAACTGTCGCATGTTGACTCCATTCGCCCTGAAAGGGCAGAAGCTCCTAGCCCAGGGCAACGCCCTGGGTAATTACGGA
>JAJWOH010000340.1:0-1026 GCA_021635485.1 Segatella copri
GCACCCTTCCGGGATTTAGAAGCCAAAGGCGTCGCAGATAGTCACCTGATCTCCTACGAACGGAGTGATGAACTTGCGGCGGCCGTCGTGCTCGATGCAGCGGATGGTCTGCATCCCCTCGAGAATGGCCGCCATTGACGGGAAGGCCTTCGTCAGCTCCGGTTTAGTGCCGCGGATGTGCCTGATGTATGATGCGAGTATCAGGGCCACAAAACAAATGAACATCCTTCCATGCTTGGAAGACTCCGTACATACCCTCAGCCGGTCTTCGCCCAAGGGTCCTTTCTGCAACATGAAAGTCTTCTCCTGCTCGTCCCGCATTCCGTACCGGCTCTTCGCCTCCATGGGGTCAAGGTCGAGGCCGAGGGTCTTGCTGGCAAAGAAGCCTCTTGTGAGCGTATGCACGGAGGGCGTCTTCACTACACGCAGCCACTTCCCGATATGGGAATAGGTGCGGCTTTCAAGAAACAGATAATATGCGAGGGTGAGCGCGTCCTGGGCCATCTCCATGTTGCCGTCAAACACTTTCCGGAGGTCATCCGTCAGGCCTGTCTCCCTGGCGACGTTGTCCAGAAACCAGGTGGGACCGTACATCCTGTCGAGGTCTCCGCCCTCGTACTCCACCGCGCCCCGATGCCCGGTTCCGGACAGGGACTTGAATTCGGACAAGTCCCATTCGGCAGGGAATATCAACTTACGGCGCTCTTCGATAGGCGCATAGAAGTATGTCGAGTTTGGATGAAACCTCATGTCGTCGTCAACAATGCCCCAGTGCTTGTGCGTGTAATGCTTCTTGCCGTCGTCATCAACAGTGAAAGGCTGGGTGGATGCGTACTTCCGTCCTCCATTGTCATGGATGCTTACCTTGTATATCGTGCTGGCTTTGGCCGGCCTTCCTGTTCTCATGGGATTTGCTATAAATATTAGTACGGATGTACTAAATATAAATGACAAATCCAAACCGCCGAGTGCTTATTCTCAGCATTTTACGATTTATTAGTACAAAGTGCTGCAAAACTCAGATTA
>JAJWOH010000341.1:0-1019 GCA_021635485.1 Segatella copri
TCTGAATCATCTTCTTTCCGTTCTTGATGACTACACCCTTGTAAGCCTTGGTTACCTTCTGGCCTGCGAGGTTGTAAATAGGAGCGTTCTTTGCAGCTTCGTCTGCTGTAATGTTAGTGATGCCGGTAGTTTTACCATTCAGAGAAATGAGAATGTTGTTTTTATCAAGCTCATAAGTAGTGTTATACTTCTTAAGTTTACCATAAACAACAACTACGTCACCCACCTTGATATCATCTACAGAAGTGAATTTCTCACCCTTGAAAGAAAGACCACCGTAAACCTGCAATTCATTTTCTGTTTTACCATCGTCAGAAATGTAGTAAGAAAGGCTACCGTATGTATCATTTAAGCTTTCACTAGCCTGAGATACAGTACCCTTAACATATACATTTTCGCTCAAGCCTTTACCTGCATCAATCAGTTCCTTAGCCTTAGAAATAGTATAAGCAGTTTCTGCTGTGTTTGTAATGTCTACGATTTCAGGAGTATCGCCTACCTTATAGTATGCAATCTTAGAAATTTGAATCAAACCATTCCTTGATCCTTTTTGGCAATCAAAGACAAACTTATAGTAATTGTTTGCAGCAGACTTAGTTGGCTTGAAGATCAGGTCTCCATCTTCAATCTTTGCAGGGATTTCTTCAGTTACATTCTTGCAATCAGCATCAGTTGCTACCTGCAACTTGATAGAATTGATTTTATCTTTAGTAATATTGTCGATGGTCAAGACAATATTGCTGATTGACTGATCAATAGCAGGTGAAGTGATGGAAGCAACAGATTCAAAATTCTTACTTCCGCATTTGATGTATTTCCAATTCTTCCACTGGTATGTATTGAAATTTACAATGGTCCAGACATCTTCTCCAATTGTAGCCTTCCAGGTTTTGTCATAACCGTTTATATCCTTGCCTTCAGTACCTTCGTCAGGGAAAGTCAATACTTTGTAAGGTGTTGTTCCTGCAAACGTAACGCTAGCTACGAATGCCAGAACCAATGATAATGAATAGCGTAAA
>JAJWOH010000342.1:0-1013 GCA_021635485.1 Segatella copri
CTTCTTTTGTGTTATATTTTAGTCACCACAACAAAAAAACAAAAAAGGAGTTCTCTGCTATGGCTACTATAACACAAGATATGCGGTATCGTCTATCCTTAATCAAATACGCTGAAAGGTTTGGTGTCACCAAAGCTGCTATCAAATATAAAACCAACCGTCAATACATTTATCGTTGGAAACGACGTTATGATGGTTCTATTGAGTCCCTTCGTGACCGCTCTCGCAGACCCCATCATCATCCAAACCAACATACCCCTGAAGAGATCAAGCTGATCTTTGATATGCGCAGACGCAATCCCAATGCCGGTCTTGTTGTCTTTTGGGTTAAACTCAAGCAGCGTGGTTACTCCCGTTCCATCCCTGGACTATACAGATTTCTCCGTAAGCAGGGAATTATGGCAGTTCATCCGCCAAATCCTAAATATATTCCAAAGCCTTACGAACAGATGGATTATCCGGGACAACGCATACAGGTTGATGTAAAATTTGTTCCTTCTGCATGCCTCAAAAACCCCAAGGTCATCGGCAAACAATTCTTTCAGTATACTGCCATTGACGAGTATTCCAGATGGCGTTTCGTAGAGGCTTTTGAAGAACACAACACGTATTCTTCTGCTATGTTTATAGAGCATCTGGTGAAAGCCTTTCCGTTACCCATTCAATGTATCCAAACTGATAATGGAGCAGAATTTACAAATCGTTTTACCACTCACCGTGATAAACCCACACTATTTCAGGTGCATCTGAAGCAGCATGGGATTCGCCATAAAGTTATACGACCCTTTACACCACGACATAACGGGAAAGTTGAAAGAAGCCACCGAAAGGATAATGAGCGTTTTTATGCAACTCATACTTTTTATTCTTTTGAGGACTTTGCCAAACAGTTGAAAGTGTATAATCGCAGGGATTATAACAACTTTCCTATGCGTCCATTAGGATGGAAATCTCCAAATCAGGTACTAAAGGATTATCTGGCATCTGTGTAACATATGTTTGACAAACCTACA
>JAJWOH010000343.1:0-1002 GCA_021635485.1 Segatella copri
ATGAGAAAAAGGAGGCGAAATGATGGCTTTCTCATTATTTTATTGTACCTTTGCAAACAGAAAATAAGAATAAAGAATGATAGTTTGTATAGCAGAGAAACCGAGTGTGGCTAAGGATATCGCCCGAATCATCGGGGCTACCACGGCGCGCGACGGTTATATGGAAGGTAATGGTTACCAAGTAACATGGACCTTCGGCCACCTTTGTGAGCTGAAGGAACCGGATGATTATACTCCGATGTGGAAGCATTGGAGCCTTTCGGCGTTGCCGATGATTCCACAGCGATTCGGTATCAAGCTCATCAACGATGAAGGCATCAAGAAGCAGTTTGCTACCATTGAGAAACTGATGCAGGCTGCCGACAGCATCATCAACTGCGGTGACGCCGGACAGGAAGGAGAACTTATCCAGAGATGGGTGATGCAGAAGGCGCAGGCGAAATGCCCTGTCAAGAGATTGTGGATTTCATCCATGACCGATGAAGCCATCAAGCAGGGATTCCAGGAACTGAAAGACCAGGGGGAATATCAGTCACTCTATCTTGCCGGACTTTCCCGTGCCATCGGCGACTGGATTCTCGGTATGAACGCCACCCGACTTTACACATTGAAATACGGACAGAACCGACAGGTGCTCAGCATCGGTCGGGTGCAGACCCCTACCCTTGCCCTGATCGTAAACCGCCAGAAGGAAATCGACAACTTCGTTTCCGAACCTTACTGGGTACTCGCCACCATCTACCGCGACACCCAGTTTACCGCCACCAGCGGCAAGTTTACCAGCAAGGAGGAAGGCGAGAAAGCTTTCAGCACCATCGCCGGCAAACCATTCACCGTTACAGATGTAAGCAAGAAAAAGGGAAACGAGGCGCCGCCTCATCTCTACGACCTCACCTCGCTGCAGGTGGATTGCAACAAGAAGTTTGCCTATTCAGCCGATATTACGCTGAAACTCATCCAGAGTCTCTACGAGAAGAAGTACACCACTTATCCTCGTGTAGA
>JAJWOH010000179.1:0-2643 GCA_021635485.1 Segatella copri
TGTTTTCGGGAATCTTTATGAAATCTTCAAAATTGCCCGGTATGCTATCCGTAAAATCAAAGAAAGGACTTGATTATATGGATATGATTTTGAAAACGACTGACCTCTGCAAAAATTTCAAGGGGCAAATGGCGGTAAACAATGTGTCACTGAACATCCGGCGCAACTCGGTTTATGGTCTGCTGGGGCCGAATGGGGCTGGCAAATCCACGATCTTAAAAATGCTCACCGGCATTTTGCGCCCCACATCGGGAAGCATCGAGTTTGACGGCCACCCGTGGAAGCGGAATGATCTGGAGCATATCGGTGCTTTGATTGAGATGCCCCCGCTTTACGAAAATCTGACTGCATACGAAAATCTCAAAGTCAGAACTACATTGCTCGGCCTGGACGATGCACGAATTAACGAGGTATTGCAAATTGTCCAGCTCACGAATACCGGCAAGAAACGGGCCGGGCAGTTTTCTCTTGGTATGAAGCAGCGGCTTGGTATTGCTATTGCATTGCTGAACAGTCCCCAGCTTTTGATTCTGGATGAACCGACTAACGGCCTTGACCCTTTAGGGATTGAGGAACTTCGAGAGTTAATTCGCTCTTTTCCCTGCAAAGGGATTACAGTTATTTTGTCCAGCCATATTCTGTCAGAAGTCCAGCAGATTGCAGATCATGTGGGTATCATTGCTGGCGGCGTCCTTGGATATGAGGGAGAGCTTCGCGCCGGTGAAGATTTGGAACAACTCTTTATGGATGTTATTCGCAGAAATGGTAAGGAGGGATATTAAATGGAGATGGCATATATTCAGGCAGAGAACCTAAAGCATAAGAGAACTTTCACAAAAACGCTGATCGTTCTGGCCCCGTTTGTAACTGCGCTTATGAACTTTTTTGCCCCTCTTTGGTTCCAGCTCAATTCTTATAATTGGTGGTATATCCTGCTTTATCCTGGATTCCTTACGCTCACCTGTGCCTTGATTGAACAGCGGGATAATGGCAAACTAAAATATCGTGCCGTTGCTTCATTGCCTGTTTCGCAGAACAAAGTCTGGAAAGCAAAAATTGGAGTGGCCGGTATTTACTCCTGTGTGGGGAATTTCATTTTCCTGGCGCTAAATCTGTTGGGCGGTTTTGCAATATTAGTTATCAACGAAATTCCCCTGACAATCGGAATTTGGCAGGCTGCGGCCGGAACAGCTTGTATTGTCATTGCAAGCCTATGGGAAGTTCCGCTGTGCTTATGGTTATCAAAAAAAGTTGGTATCTTTGTCACGGTTATTCTTAATGCCGGACTTGGAAGCGTTTTAGGGATTTTCACGGCTACAACCTCTTTGTGGATGATCTGCCCGTATAGCTGGGTGCCGCATCTTATGATTTCCGTGTTAGGTATTTTGCCTAATGGTGAGCCGGTTGCAGATCAGAGTACGGCAATGGCATTTTGGATGATTATACTTGTATTGGTCATTTCGCTGGCCTGGTTTGCGGCGCTGTCATTTTTAACTGCAAGATGGTTTGAGAAAAAGGAGGTGGGGTAACTATGGTATCTGTGGTTCGCTGCTGGAAAGCAGAATATCAGAAGTGTAAACATAGCATTTTGCTCTATATGCACAGCATGATTCCGATTATATGTGCGGCGATTTTTGCGGGTTACTATCATATATCCAGATGGGAACTGGCAACCAAAATCAGTGCCTATCTGGAAGTGCTGGCCGTTGCGTTCCCGTTTCTGATCGGCATTATTGTGGGCCTGGTTGTTCAGATCGAAAATCAGGCCGGGCATTATCAGCTTTTGTTGGGAACAATCCCATCTCGCATGGCAACGTATATTGGTAAACTTGGTTTTCTGATGATCTGTGCTTTTGGCGCAACATTTTTAGCGTTAGGAACATTCGCTGCACTATATAGGGATGCTCCGGCAAGCCTTTACCTGAAAGCAGGGATTCTATTGTTGATTACCATGCTTCCCATTTACCTGATTCATTTGTTTGTGGGAATGAGCTTCGGAAAAGGTGCATCTATGGGATTGGGAATTGCAGGGAGTTTAATAGCTGCCCTTATGATAACAGGGCTTGGTGACGCTACATGGAAATATATTCCCTGGGCCTGGGGCGTTCGTGCTATGGATTACACTGTGCTTGCATGGGATAGCCCCCAACTGTATGCACAGGTAAAAACCGATTTTTTCAGCGGTATGATTATTTCTGTATGCTGCACTGTTTGTCTGCTGATTGCCAGTTTGGTTTGGTTTCATGGTTGGGAGGGAGGTAAAAACAGTGAATAAAAAGTGCCTGTTTGCCGTGGTAATTGTGCTTGTAAGTCTTATATGCTTATCGGCCTGCGGTGCGCTCCGCGATACCGCCGATAAAAATAAGGCGTTAAATGAATCTCTGCCGTATTATGAGCTGAACGCCGCAAACTATGATGAAATTTCATATAACGGCCTGACATATACCATAACGGATGAATGTCTTGAAATGTCAGAACTGCAAGAAGAAATCGGGCAGGTATCGAAACGCTTCAAAAATGTGGCGGGGGAAGATTTCAGTTTCGGCTACGTTTACAGTATTGTGGATGTGGATATAAGCAATGCCGTAGCTGTAAATATCAACAATGAATATCGGAAAGCTGACATTAAAAATAATGATGAGT
>JAJWOH010000179.1:2743-4942 GCA_021635485.1 Segatella copri
TAACCTCGACAATGTGGTATAATGGGGCGGGAGGTGATTTTTTGACCCACTTACTTGTAGTTGACGATGAAGTTTCTATCTTGGAATTGATTAAGAACAGTTTGGGGAAAGATGGATATTTGATAACAGTCTGTCAAAATGCGGATGATGTAGACATCAAAAAGCTGCATTTCTATGACCTCATTCTTTTGGATGTGATGATGCCTGGCACAGACGGGTTTGAGTTTTGCAAACAGATCAGGAATATGGTAGACTGCCCGATTCTCTTTCTGACCGCAAAGACATTAGAGGAAGATATATTGTTTGGATTGGGCATCGGTGCGGATGATTATATTACGAAACCTTTTCGTATTCAGGAGCTTCGCGCCCGTGTCGCGGCACATTTACGCAGAGAAAAAAGGGAGCATCACAGCACACTTTCATTTGAGCCTGATATAAGATTTGACCTTTCCGCAAAGGTACTGTATGTTTCAGAACAGCCGGTTCCCCTTACCAAAAGCGAGTATTCAATCTGTGAATACCTTGCGAAAAACCGGGGACAGGTTTTTACAAAAGAACAAATCTATGAAGCCGTTTTCGGGTTTGATGGAATAGGCGATAACTCTACGATCTCAACGCATATAAAAAATATTCGTGCGAAATTGGAGCATTTCAAAATAAGTCCGATCAGCACCGTATGGGGGATAGGATATAAATGGGAGTGAAAAAGAAACCTACATTGAAAATATTGTTTCGCCAGTTTGCTATCTCCCTCATTGTCATGCTGGTAGCGGCAATTATTGTCCCTTCTGGTTTGGAGGGACTTGCTGTAAATGCTGGATTAGCTACAAGAGCAAATCTAAGTGAATTGCAGGTAAAAGAGATCATTCCAACGCTGACGATTGCCCCGGATATTACAAAGGTTGTGATTCCACAGGGATGCGGCTACTTAATTCTGGACAAGAACTTTAATGAGCTTTACAGCAATATGGACGATGATGAAAAAGAAATTGCCCTGCTGTACGCAAAGGGAGAATATATTGAATATGCTACGGGGAGGCAGTTTGCACTTGTTGTCCGGGAAAACGAATTTTGCGTTTTAAGGTATTATATTGGTTCTCAATTTACAGTGTCATGGCTACCGGAATATTTTCCATCTCCTGACACGCTTGCGTTTATCCTGATGGCTGTAAATTCGCTGCTGGTCATTATCATACTGACCGCCAGATTTGCTAAGAACCTGCGTACACAACTGACCCCGCTTTTTGAAGCAACTGCGGAGGTTTCAAAGCAAAACCTTGATTTTGAAGTAGGACACGCCAAAATCAAAGAGTTTGAAGATGTCCTTGCATCTTTTTCAGATATGAAAGATAATCTGAAAATTTCGTTAGAACGGCAATGGAAAACCGAACAGACACAGAAAGAGCAAATCGCCGCGCTTGCCCATGATTTGAAAACGCCTCTGACGGTTATTCAAGGAAATGCTGATTTACTCACAGAAACAAATCTTGATGATGAGCAACGATTATACGCTGGTTACGTCGTGGAAAGCTCCGGCCAGATGCAGTCATATATTCAAACCCTGATTGATATATCACGGGCGGCGGTTGGTTATCAGCTCCATATTGAAAGTATAGACTTGCCAGCGTTCATGCAGCACTTGTTCGGTTATATGGAATCACTATGCCGGACAAAAGAAATCCGGCTGCAAATGAATACTGTTTCACTCCCTCAAATGCTGAAATTTGATAGGGTGCTGATAGAACGTGCTATTATGAATGTTATCAGTAATGGGCTGGACTACTCCCCGCAAGGCGGAACGCTTTATGTGGATGTTCAGAGTAACAACGGTTTCGTGGAAATTTCAGTCACAGACGAGGGAACGGGGTTTTCTAAAGAGGCATTATGCCACGCACAGGAACGGTTCTATATGGGCGATCAAAGCCGCAATTCAAAGTTACACTTTGGTATGGGTCTATATATTACAAATTCGATTATGGAACAACATAATGGTCAGCTTATTTTAGAAAATTCAAAAGAAACCGGCGGCGCAAAGGTTACTATGAAACTTCCTTGCTGATTTTCCGATAGTGTAATGGACGTCTTTTATGTCCGTCCATTTTTCAAATCTTTATGGAATCTTCAAAAATTCCTCTTATCATGTATCTAAAGAAAAAACATCTGCCCAGCGGCAGAAAAGAAAAAACCGCTGCTGGGCAG
>JAJWOH010000180.1:0-4934 GCA_021635485.1 Segatella copri
TCATCCTCTTTGCCCCTATCATCATGGGTAAACTCCGTATCCCGCACATCATCGGTATGGTGCTGGCTGGTGTGCTCATCGGCAAATACGGACTGAATATCCTGGAGCGCGACTCTTCGTTTGAGCTCTTCGGAAAGGTGGGACTCTATTACATCATGTTCCTCGCCGCCCTGGAGATGGATATGGAAGGCATGAAAAAGAACAAGTCGCGACTGCTTATCTATGGTCTGCTCACCTGTTTCATGCCGTTCTTCCTCACCTATGGCATGAGCATCTGGCTGCTCCACTACTCTGCCAAGGCTTCCTTCCTGCTGAGTTGCATCATGGCATCCAATACGCTGATAGCCTATCCTATCGTTTCGAGATACGGACTGCAACAGAAACCGAGCGTTACGCTGAGTGTGGGGTCGAGCATGATTTCGCTGCTCATAGCCCTGATTATGCTTGCCGGACTGGTAGCATCGTTCAGCAAACATGACGGCGTACTGTTCTGGGTATTCTTCACCCTCAAGTTTGCCGTCTATTGTGGCGTGATGATCATGCTGATTCCCCGACTTACAAGATGGTTTTTGCGAAGATACAGCGATGCGGTGATGCAGTTTATCTTCGTACTTTCGATGCTCTTTATGAGTGCGGCACTTTCGCAGATAGTGGGCATCGAGGGCGTATTCGGTGCTTTCTTCGCCGGTCTGATATTAAACAGATATATTCCGCATGTTTCGCCGCTGATGAACCGCCTCGAGTTTATCGGCAATGCCCTCTTCATTCCTTATTTCCTGATAGGTGTGGGCATGCTGATCAATATCAATCTGCTGTTTCAGGGCAGTCATATTCTATGGGTCGTGTTCTGCATCGCCTTCTTCGGAACCCTGGGCAAAGCCATCGCAGCCTATATCGCCTGTTTGGGTTTCAGGTTGCCACTTTCTTCGGGTCACATGATGTTCGGACTCACTTCGGCTCATGCTGCCGGAAGTATCGCCATGGTGATGGTGGGTATGCATCTGCTCGTAGCACCGGGCACTTATCTCGTCAACGATGATATGCTCAATGGTGTGGTTATCATGATTCTGATTACCTGCATCATCTCATCCATCCTTACCGACCGGTCTTCGCAGAAGATAATCCTGAGAGACAAGGAACTGCCTGATGCGGAAGACGACAAGAAGGTGAGCGATGAGAAGATTCTGGTTCCGGTGAAATATCCTGAATATGCCGACAACCTGATGAGTCTGGCGTTTCTGGTGAGAAACCAGAAGTTGAACAGGGGACTCATCTGCTTGAATGTGGTATATGAAGACAAAGACATGAGATACAACCAGGAGCAGGGAAGACGGCTTCTGGAACATTGCAGTCAGCTTGCCGCAGCCACCGATGTGATGACGCAGACCCAGGTTCGTATTGCAGCCAACATCGCCAACGGCATCAAGCATGCCTTCAACGAGTTCCAATGTTCTGAGATTATCATCGGAATGCACATGCATCCTGAGGTTTCGCCGAAGTTCTGGGGAGAATTCCATCAGAGTCTTTTCAACGGATTGAGCCGCCAGATTATCATGGCACGCATCAGACAGCCGCTGAACACATTGAGAAGAATACAGGTAGCCGTACCTTCAAGAGCTGAGTTTGAGCCGGGTTTCTACCGCTGGCTGGAACGACTAGCCCGACTTGCCGGCAACCTAGACTGCCGCATCCAGTTTCATGGCAGAGAAGAGAGTCTGGCACTCATCAATGAATACATCAAGAACCGGCATCCGGAAGTGCGTGCCGATTATACCCAGATGATTCACTGGAACGAGTTGCCGCAGCTGGCTTCACAGATTTCTCCAGACCACCTGTTCGTGGTAGTAACCGCCCGTAAGGGAACCGTATCTTACAAGACAGCACTGGAGCGTTTGCCGGAAGAAATCACGAAATACTTCTCAGGTACCAACCTGATGATTATCTTCCCCGACCAGCATGGTGATTCCTACGGCGACCAGCTTACCTTCGCTGAGCCTCAGCATCAGGAAGAGATCAGTGCTTACGAATCATTCCTGCAATGGTTTAAGAAGAAGTTCAGAAAATAAAGAAAACAAAGGATACTAAAAAAGGTCGCCAGCATTTTGGCGACCTTTTTTTGTATATAAACAATCAAATCAATTCGAATAATTTATTTCTTCTAACAATCGTCTCTTAGGGGAAGCTCGCTAAGCATAGTAAAATGTTAAAAAACGCCCTAAATACGAAGAATTCCACAATAAAAGCCCTTAATATCAATCTTTTTCCTTACCTTTGTGTTCAATATTTGGCAATTCTTAAAAAGAAAAGTCAGTCGGTTTTTTCATCTAACCTCTGGATATAACATTGGAAGATAAAATCAAACAGCCTTTAACGGCTAACGCTTCATTGTATAATGGGCAACCTACCGACACAGGTTCATCGTGTCCAAGTGCAAGACTTACCTCTTGTACGCCCTCCACTTCAAAGAACAGAGGTGGGGTGTCGGTAGAGAATGTGCCTTCACGAAACAAGCAATGGTTCGTTCTGCGCGTTTCGTATGGGCGTATTATCAAGGCAAAAGCATTCGTAGAGGCTAAAGGACTCGAATGTTATGTTCCTTTGCGATATAAAGAGGTAAGAAAGCTAGGAAAGAAGCGAATCATCACAGAGCCTCTTATTTCTTCTTTTGTGTTTGTTCATGCATCAGCAGAGCAAGTTGACTCTCTTTTGCAAGATAAGAACATCAAGGCTTTTGAAAATAGGGCTTTGTTGAGTTACTATTACGACCATACTTCACATTGTGAAAATGCACCAACCAAGAATCCTCCTCTTATCATTGCCGATACTGCTATGGATAATTTTATCCGTTTAACTTCCATACATAATCCTCATATCATCCCTGTTACTTCGGAGAATATCAAATACAAGTTAGGGGATGAAGTAGTGATTACAGAGGGTGAATTTAAGGATATACATGGTAGAGTGACAAGGATTGCTGGGCAACAGAGAGTGGTGGTAGAACTTTTTGATGGATGCTTGGTGGCTACGGCGTATATACCGAATGGGGCAATGAAAATAGAGATAGTAAATAGAATTAGAGAATAAATGATGGAATTAACAAACCAACAAAACAAAGTTTTCATACAAATTAAAGCATTTACTATATAATGCAGTCTGTGAATCATGCAATATTGAACGAAATTTCAATATTGAAGACTATCCTCCTGAGATAACTATAAGGGGTGCGTATGTTAATCCAAAATAGAAGTGAACAGATATGAACATAGCAGAACAAATACGTTTAAAACTCCAACTGAAGGAAAACTCCGAAGTGGAGTATAAATCAGCAGCTGGTGGTTTTCCAAAAGCTGAATTTTGGCGTTCTTTCTCAGCATTAGCCAATACTAATGGTGGAACAATTGTGTTGGGAGTGAAAGAGAAGAATCATAAATTCACCCCTGATGGCCTTTCTGAAGAGCTTGTTACAAAATACAGAAAGCAGTTTTGGGATGATGCACACAATAAGTCGTGCGTAAATATTCCACTGCTAGTAGAGAGCGATATAGAAGAAATAAAGACTGACGGAGGGCAATACTTACTTGCCTTTAGAATTCCTCGTGCACAATATAACTTGCGCCCCATTCACCTTACACTTACTCCGTTTGGACATACTTATAAGCGCAGGGACGAGGGAGATTATCTATGTACAGATGATGAGATAAAGCAGATGTACTCGGATGCCAACAATATGAGAGCATCCGCTGATTCTCGAATCCTACGAGGTTATTCTATTGATGATATTGATATGCTGACTCTTCACCAGTATCGCCGTGCATATGATATCAAACACGAAAACCATCCTTGGACTGAGGTTGATGACAAACAGTTCTTGGAAAACATAGGTGCCTATCGTAAGGATAGAGCTACATCAACCGAAGGATTTACAGTTGCAGGAATGCTGATGTTTGGTAAAAGTAACAGTATTACAGATCCAGAATGTTGCCAAGAGTTCTTTCCAGACTATCGTGAACATTTGATTGATGACAGCCGGATACGTTGGACAAATCGTATATATCCAGACGGAACTTGGGAAGCTAACCTTTACCAGTTCTTCACTCGTGTTTTGCCTTTGTTGCAACATGCATTGCCTGTACCATTCAGTCTTGACAATAATCAAATAAGGAATAATACCACAACGGCTCATGTGGCTCTGCGTGAGGCTTTAGCCAACAGTTTGATTCATGCGGCATATACTGTGAGAGGTAATATTGTTATCGACAGATACTTTGACCGGATTATCTTATCAAATCCTGGCACTATGCTTATCAGCATGGAAGAATACTACGAAGGAGGACACAGTGTGTGCAGAAACCCTGTAATCCAAAAGATGTTTGTATTCTTGGGAATTGGTGAAAAAGGTGGTACAGGTGCCGATGTTATCGCAAAAGGATGGAAGGATAATGGTTGGAGCATCCCAACAGTTGAAGAAAAGAGTAATCCTGACCGAATCGAAACTTGTCTTAAACTGGGAAAAAACATCAAAGAGGCTACGGAAACTCCTGCCGACACTACGGAAACGACTACGGAAACTCCTGCCGACACTACGGAAACAACTACGGAAACTCCTGCCGACACTACGGAAACCATTCTTGAAATAATCAGCAATAATCCTAAGGTCACGGCAAAAGAACTTGCATCCGTATGTGGCATAACAGAAGATGGGGTTGCCTACCATATCAAGAAATTAAAGCAAAGAGGACGACTAATTCGCATCGGAGGCTCACGTAATGGAGGCGAGTGGAAGGTAGTTGAGTAAAACGATATACCGTTCTGTTGAAGCCAAACGAAACTCTATCTCTGTGATTGCATCTCGATAGATGCTGTACAAAAAGGCCGAACTCTTCATAAGGATATAGCACAAGATTTGCTCAAAAACATGAGCAAAGAATATTTAA
>JAJWOH010000181.1:0-4933 GCA_021635485.1 Segatella copri
AGAGCCTTGCCCGTACGGTTGTAAACCCAGAAGCTTCGGGTAGGCGTAGGCACATTCGAGAAGGTGGTGTCCATCTTCAGCGTATCTACCGAAAACGAGAGCACATCTCCCCTCGACGTTGAGAAACTCTCATCGTCGGCACAACTGGCAAGCAGGGCGCTCATCGCCATCCCTACACCCATTATATACAAAAATCCCTTTTTCCGTTTCATATCTATAAAAACGGAAAAAGGGAAATATTATTGTATCTGCCTCTACATAAACAGAGCAAAGATAGATGAGCCTACAACCGTCAGCACACCGCAAACCACGATGCTCAGACTGCTCATGGCTCCCTCTATGGTACCCATTTCCATCGCCTTTGCCGTACCCAGCGCATGGGCAGAACAGCCGATGGCGATACCTTTGGCAATAGGCTCCTTGATGGAGAGAAGCTTCAGGAATTTCTCGGCAAAGATATTGCCCAGCACACCCGTTACGATGATGACAACCACCGAAACCGAAACATGACCGCCCAACTCCTCAGAAACGCCAATACCGATGGCGGTAGTGATGCTCTTTGGCAGGAAGGTAACGTAGGATGCATGGTCGAAATGGAAGATGAGGGCGAGAATGAGCACGGAGCAGAGACTCGCCAAAACGCCCGAAACAATGCCGATCAGCACAGCCCGATAATTCTTCTTCAGGAGCTCAACCTGCTGATAAAGTGGCACAGCCAGACAGATGGTGGCTGGTGTGAGCAGATAGCTGATGCTGTTGGCGCCCGCCGAATAGGTCTTGTAATCTACGCCCGTCAGCAGGAGCGTGATGATGACGAGGATGATGGAGATGAGCAGCGGGTTCATCAGCGACCATCCCGTCTTCAGCTTCAGCAGCATGCCTATGCCGTAGGCTGCCAGACTGATGAGAACGCCGAAGAAGACAGAATCCTGGAACAACTGGTTCATTTTTTCGCCTCCTTTCCTTTTCTGATTACCAACTGCGTAATCCAGCCCGAAGCACCCATCACGACGAAGGTGCTGACCACCGTAACTACGATATACTGGAACCATGCATTGCCGATATCCTGATAAGAATCAATCAGTCCTACGGCAGCCGGAATAAACATCACGGGCATGATGGCAATGAGGAAACTGCTGGTTTCGCGGATATGCTTCACCTTGATCAGTTTTGTTTCCAGCGCAAGGAAGAGCAGAATGATGCCATAGATGCTTGCCGGAATAGGCAATGGCAGCAAAAAATGGAGCAATTCCCCAGCAAAGGAGAACGCTATGATTATCAAAAATTGAATTAAAAACTTCATGTTGATCTACTTTAAATTTATATCAAGCTAACGTACTGCTCAATGAGGCTTGCCGTCTCTTCTACGCCCAGGCGCACAGTATCCAGGCAGATGTCGTAATCATCGGCATTTCCCCAGGTAAGGCCTGTATAATACTTATGATAAGCCACTCTGCAATCCTCGGTGTGCTCTACAAACTCCTCAGCTTCCTCATACGAAAAGCCCTTCTCCTCCTGAATATCCTTGATGCGGGCTTCCAGATTGCCGCTCAGGAAAACAGAAATCAGGTCCTTGCGCTCACGGAAGATATAGTTGCCGCAACGGCCGATAATGATACAGTCTTCATTGCCAATCATATCGGCAAGCGTATGGAGCGGTTTCTCGGTCAGCGCCCGCTGCGTTTCGCCAAGCGACGACATCGAGAAGAGCAGTTCATCTACCGGGCGCTCATCGAAGAAAGCCTCCATCTCGTCGAGCACTCCTCTCTGTTCAGCCATTTCCATCAAATTCTTACGGGTATAAAAAGGAATACCATACTTTTCGGCGAGCAGCTTGCCCACGCGAATAGCGCCACATCCACACTGGCGCGCTATCGTAATAATCATGATTCTATAAAATTAAAACGTATATAATAATTACTCTGTTGCGTTATCCCCTCCAGCCCATTCAGGGCGGGAGTTTTATATAGCAAAAAAGCTAAGAAGATTTGACTCTTCTTAGCTTTCTTGTGTCGGGGCGACAGGATTCGAACCTGCGACCACCTGTTCCCAAAACAGGAGCGCTACCGGGCTGCGCTACACCCCGCTTGTGCTTTGCTAAAGATTTAACCGAGAGTAAATTGAGTCGGGGCGACAGGATTCGAACCTGCGACCACCTGTTCCCAAAACAGGAGCGCTACCGGGCTGCGCTACACCCCGCTTACTCATCTCTACGACACCTCTTAAGCATTGCTTTAAGCATCATTTCTGAATTGCGAGTGCAAAGGTACTACATTTTTTCGATTCCACCAAATTTTTCCCTAACTTTTTTCAAAAAAATATGCATTTAAATGCAAAATGGCTGGGAAACAGGCAAAAAACAAGGGCAACCCCTATCCGGAATTGCCCTTATACCTTATTATATATATAGTAGCGGCAAAGAACCGCAACCATACTTGCTGAACTTTTAAATCAGAAACCGACTGCCCGAATCTGTAAAAACCGAGAAGACCGGCAAATCTGATTTTACTTGATGATTCCCTCTTCTACGAAAATCTTCTTCAAGATCTGGACAGCCTGCTCAACCTGCTCTCTTGTATGAGTAGCCATGAGTGCGAAACGTACCAATGTATCCTGAGGAGCACAAGCTGGAGGAATAACAGGGTTGATGAACACACCTGCATCGTAAGCCATCTTGGTAACAACGAATGTCTTCTCAGCATCGCGTACGTAGAGAGGAATGATAGGACTCTCTGTCTCGCCAATCTCGAAACCTTCCTCGCGGAAACGCTTCAAGGCATAGTTGGTTACATCCCAGAGATTCTCGAAACGCTCTGGCTCATTCTGAATGATGTGGAGAGCCTCGAGAGCTGCTGCTGTGGCAGCTGGAGTGTTAGAGGCGCTGAAGATGTAAGTACGGCAGTTGTGACGGAGGAAGTTGATAGTATCCTTGTCTGATGCGATGAAACCGCCGATAGAAGCCAGACTCTTAGAGAATGTACCCATGATGAGGTCTACCTCGTCGGTCAGACCGAAGTGGTCGCATACACCACGACCCTGCTTGCCGAATACGCCAAGACCATGAGCCTCGTCTACCATGATAGAGCAGTTGTACTTATGCTTGAGCTTAACGATTTCAGGCAAGTTAGCCAGGTCGCCCTCCATAGAGAACACACCGTCAACAACGATGAGCTTGATAGCCTTCTGAGGGAGCTTAGAGAGCACGCGCTCCAAATCTTCCATATCGTTGTGCTTGTAGTGGAGCTGGGTAGCGAATGAGAGGCGGCGGCCATCTACGATACTTGCGTGGTCGCGGTCATCGCAGATAATATAGTCGTTACGACCTACTACGCAAGCCAAGACACCCTGGTTTACAGAGAATCCTGTAGAGAAACACAAAGTTTCATCCTTGCCCATAAACTCAGCAAGCTCTTTTTCGAGCTGCACGTGCAAATCGAGCGTACCATTGAGGAAACGGCTTCCTGCACAACCAGAACCATACTTGTCGAGCGCTGCCTTTGCTGCATCAATAACACGCTGGTCATTAGTCAAACCCTGATAAGCATTAGAACCGAACATCAGGATTTTATGACCATCGATGTCGGTTACCTCTGTCATCTGCTTACTTGTGATCTCGCGGAAATATGGATACACACCGGCAGCCATATACTTCTGAGGTTCACGATAATTCTTGTATCTTTCTTGTAATTGTCCCATTATTAATAGGTGTACTTTATTTTCTTTTTTTATACTTTTCTAACTTTCAGGGTGCAAAGATACAAAAAAGAACTCAATAAACGGCTTTTTTTATAAGAAAGTTTACTTTTATAGTTTTTTTAATCGATATTTCTTGTTATTTTGGGTATTTTTATTACTTTTGTAGCCTAAATTTTACAAACTCTTGACTATATAATGAAGAAAAAGATACTTTTCATCATGAATCCGATTTCAGGAACAGCCAGCAAAGCGGCAGTTCCCAGTCTGATAGATTCTGTTTTGGATAAAGAGCTTTTTGAGTACGAGATAAGAATGACTGAAAGAGCTGGGCACGCTTCGGAAATTGCTACCGAAGCGAAGAACAACCATGTAGATGTGGTTGTGGCGGTTGGTGGTGACGGAACCGTCAACGAGGTGGCCCGCTCACTGGTTCACTCCGATACTGCCCTCGGCATTCTGCCTTGCGGTTCGGGCAACGGATTGGCAAGACATCTGCTGCTCCCGATGAACCTGAAGAAATGCATAGAGGTCATCAACCAATGCGAGATTAGAGATCTGGATTATGGTGTCATCAACGACCACCCGTTCTTCTGCACCTGCGGCATGGGCTTTGACGCTTTCGTCAGCATGAAGTTTGCCGAGAGCGGCAAGCGTGGTCCTATCACTTATGCTGAAAATATCCTGCGCGAGGGATTGAAGTATAAGCCTGAGACTTACACGCTGGAGGACGAGACGGGCACCAAGCAGTATAAGGCGTTCCTCATTTCCTGTGCCAACGCATCTCAGTATGGCAACAATGCCTATATTGCCCCTCAAGCATCCATGAGCGACGGTTTGATGGATGTCGTCATCATGGAACCATTCGATGTTATCGAGGCGCCTCAGGTAAGTTTCGACATGTTCAACAAGACGTTGGACAAGAACTCGAAGATCAAGTCGTTCCGCTGCAAGAAGCTCCATATCACCCGCAGTCAGCCAGGCGTAATCCATTATGATGGCGACCCTGTGATGACGGGTGCAGAGATTGATGTTCACCTGGAAGAAAAAGGAATCAAGATGCTGGTGAACCCATTTGCCAACAAGAACGACCGCAAGCCGAACATGATTCAGTCTGCCTTTGCCGATTTCTTCAACGACATCAATGCCGTGCGCGATGATATTCATAAAGACATCCAGCGCCAGAGCAAAAGAGTAGAAGCTATCAGCAAACTGGTACAGAAGAAGCTGAACCTTTAAG
>JAJWOH010000182.1:0-1095 GCA_021635485.1 Segatella copri
CTGTGCCTTGTCCTGATGGAGCGAGAGGCTGCCGCCGCTTACTCGCATGATCTGGCGGGAAAGGGAGAGCCCGATTCCGCTTCCTTCCGGCTTCGTGGTGAAGAACGGGATGAAAATATGAGTGGCTACATCTTCGGGGATGAGGCCGGCGTTGTTGCTCACATCGATGATGATGGATTCCTGGGCGTTGGCGTAGGCTTGGAGACGGATAAATGTCTTCTTGCTTGCCGCAGATTGCAAATCTGCGGAGCGGCATTCCTGCTTGTCTTCTCTTTCTTTTTCCTTGAAAGCTTCTACGGCATTCTTCAGAAGATTCGTTACTACGTGAGAGAGGAGGCTCTCATCGGCATAAACCAGCAAATCCTTGGGAGTAACCGAAATCTCAACTTCGTGGTTGCAGAGCAACGCCATTCTTTCCAGGAATGGTTCTACATAGAAGAGAGCAGGCTGAGGCTGGGGAACATGGGTGAAGCGGCGATAGTTGTTGACGAAAGCCAACAGCTCGGTTCCCGTTTTGTGGATGGTTTCCAAGCCTTGCTTCAAGTCTTTATCCTCTGTAACTCGGGTAAGCAGAGTCTCGCTGAGCGAAGTAACCGGCGTGATGGTATTCATGATTTCATGAGTCAGCACACGAATCAGTTTGATCCAAGAATCCACCTCCTGATTGCTCAGTTCGTGGCTCACGTCGCTCAGGGCGATGATGCGCACGTGCTTGTCTTTCAGCATGGCTTGCGTCTCATGCTTTGCCAGGTGTTCATCCTTCAGTTTCCCTTTTACCTGGTTCATGTGGGTAAGCACATCCGTATCGAGCAACCTGAGGGCTGCCTGGTTGTGCTGCAGAATGTTGTCGTGGCCATCCACCACCAGGATGCCCGTATCCACCGCATTCAGAATCTGCTCGTAATATTTCTCCCGATCCATCTGCTCCTCTCTCGTATGTTGCAGGAAGAGCTTGATTCGGTTGAGGGATTGATGCAGAATCTTATCCTCCTTAAACCTCTTCTCCGTAGGAAAATTGAAGGAGAAATCCCCATTATCTATCGCATCAAAAAGGAAGGTTACCTTCTTGATGTTCCGGCGATAGTGGCGGTAGAG
>JAJWOH010000182.1:1195-4919 GCA_021635485.1 Segatella copri
GGCAAACTGGTAAGTTTTTTCTCAGCCTCTTCCGAAAAACGGAGATTCAACTTATTATATAAATCGCCATATTGACGGAGGAATCTTTCTGCCAGCGGAACGATGTCAGATTTTCTCTGTCTCAGGGCAGGCAATTCCAGATGGATGGTGTTGATGCGATAGAGCAGATCCTCTCTGAATTCGCCATCGTTTACCATCTGCTGCAGGTTGCGGTTGGTGGCGCAAACCAGTCGTACGTTGATGGGAATCTGCGTACTTCCGCCCACTCTTACGATGCTTCTGCGTTGCAGGGCGGTAAGGAGTTTTGCCTGAAGACCGTAGGATAAGTTTCCTATTTCATCCAGGAAGATGGTACTGCCGTCGGCAAGCTCAAACTTGCCCGGTTTATCTACCTTAGCATCGGTAAAGGCACCTTTCACATGACCGAAGAGTTCACTCTCGAAAAGGGTTTCCGTGATGGCTCCCATATCCACAGGCAGCATTTTCTTTCCACATCTTGTGGATAAACGATGTATCTCGTTGGCTAATACCTCTTTACCCGTTCCGTTTTCGCCCGTAATGAGGATATTTGCATCGGTTGCGGCAACTTTTTCCACAATACTTCTCAAATTGTTCATAACTTCGCTATCTCCCCAATACATAGCGCTTTGTGCATCTTTTCCACCAGGTTTTCCACCATTCCTGTTAATAACGTTATCCACAGCCTTGTTCTTATCCCTAGCCTCTATCAGCGTGCGGATCATTTTCTCGTTTTCAAAAGGCTTCACGATGAAGTCGGCGGCACCTTCCTTGATGCCTGTTACGGCAAGTTGGATGTCGGCATAGGCGGTAAAGAGCACCACTTCGGTTTTCGGACTGAGGCTCTTGATTTCCCTGAGCCAGTACAGTCCCTCGTTTCCCGAATTGATGCCGCTGGAGAAGTTCATGTCGAGCAGCACCACGTCGGGGTGCTCCTCTCTCAGCTTGGCTGGGATGGAGTTAGGGTTGGCGATGGTGATGATGCCATCGAATATGGGTTCCAGCAGCATCCTTACCGTAGTAAGAATGTTGCGGTTGTCATCAACAATCAATATCGTTCCTTGTTTCTTAATCATGGTGCAAAGTTACGAAATATCATAGAAAAGTGGTCATGATTGTCTAATAATTAGACGAAAAAATGCCGATAATGGCGTCAAAAGTTACTTTCCGGTAGCTTTTGGCACCCTTATCGGCATTTGTTTATTCTAAATTCTGATTCCTGATGAGGAATTGCTTATCCTAAAAGGGGAATTACAACTCTATAGGAACCACTACCTTTATGCTGAAGTTGCGGCCCATATTGTAAACGCCTCTTCTGCCCGTAACCTGGTTTACGTCAAGATACTTCAGACGGCTCAGGTGGCTCTGGTAAGCACGGTTGGTAAGGTTCTCGCCCGAAAGATAGAGCGAGAGAAGGCGCTTGCCATGAAGCTTCACGTCGGTACCGGCATACATATTTAATAAGGTGTACGATGGCGTAGCGGTCTCCGTATCGTTGGCTGCGAAATAATGGCTCTGGCGGAGATTGCAATCCATCTGTAGCTTTACGAAGAGATGGTCGAAAGTCTTGCCGTCGCAGACAAACTCATACCTTACATCCGAAACCCAGCGAGGGGCAGGGGTGAATGGCAGATACTTTGATTCGGATGGCTGATGCAACTGAACCGAGTTGACATACGAGAAGGTGTTGCCGAAATGCAGACGCTCCACAGGATGGATGTCGATGCTCGCCTCACCACCCAGAATGCGGGCGTCGCCCGATGTAAACTGATAGGCTGGCGTGTCGTCGATAAGGACAGGCTGATTGTTCTCATCTGCCAACTTCTCGCTGTAGATGTAATGGTTGATGCGATTGGCAAATAGCGAGAGTTCTGCCGAAATGATAGGCGAAGAATAATCCAGACCGAGGTCGAATTGCCAACTGTTCTCCGGCTTCAGGCTGGTATTTCCCAATTCGTATCGCTGAGTTCCCTCGTGCACACCATTAGATGATAATTCGCTGATGTTTGGAGCACGGAATCCTCTTGCCAGGTTCAGTTTCAGATTGAAATCGGGCAGGATTTCGTAAGCCAAGCCGATGCTTCCGGTTACTCCCTCAAAGCTGCGTTTAAAGGCTTGGAAGCGGAAAGAATCATTCGATTCAGAACTATGCGAATCTGCATCATCTTCTTCTCTCAAAGCCTCGCTGTGCAGATGGCGATGATCGTATCTGATTCCGCCGCTCAGGTTCAGCTTGCCTATCTCCTTGCTCACCGTGGCAAATACACCATAATCGAAGAGATGATAGGCTGGAATCAGAAATTCAGAACCTTTATTAATCGACTGCTGCCACATGCCGTTGATGCCCGTAGAGAACTTCCAGCCATTCATTTCCGGCGAGAGATAATGCAGGTCGTAATTCATGGTATGGAGCATGAAATCGAGTCCGCATTCCTTCGGATTCTCTTCCTCCTCAAACTCCTGACGGCGGTTCTGCTGATACCCCAAGAGAAACTTCAGATTGCCGTCGCCCAGGAACCAGGAATTATCAAGTACAGCCTTGTAATGATGAATCTGCTGATAAGGCATCGGCTTGCCGTAACTCTTGGCATCGTAGCCATCCGGAATTTCCAGCTCGCCCGTTTTCTCATCTCTTTCTCCCTCTACGATGCCCGGAGTGAGATGATAATAATCGAGGATGAGATGCGAATGTCCCTGACGATAGTTCCAGCCGAGAAGCTGCGAGAAAGCCTGCTCTCTGAGCGATGAACCGAATACGTAACCATCGTATTTGTTCTTGTAGGCATGCGCCATCTTGCCGCTGTAGCGGGTGTCCCAGACGAATCCGCCCTGGTTGCCGGCAAAGTTGAGCGAATAGTCTAAAAGTCCGTTGTTGGTTTGATAACCCGTTGAGAAATTCGCTCTCATGTCGCCCTTGGCAAGGGTAGGAGCGGAGTGGAAGATAAGTACGCCTGCCATCGCATCCGAGCCATACATGAGGCTTGCCGGACCTTTCAGAATCTCTACGGAATGAACCGAAGCGGGGTCGATTTCTATTCCGTGTTCATCGCCCCATTGCTGACCTTCCTGTCGGATACCATCGTTCACCACAACCACGCGGTTATAGCCCAAGCCCCGGATTACGGGCTTTGAAATTCCGCTTCCCGTGGTAATCTGCGAAACGCCTGGCTGGTGGGCGATGGCGTCGATGATGTTGGTAGAAGGCTGCATTTCGAGCTGGCGGGCAGAGACAAAGGAGATAGGTGCCGGCGATTGCTTCAACTTCTGGCTGCCCGTCAAGCCTGTTACCACCACTTCGTTCAGCTTCACGCTCGATTCCGTCAGCGGCTGGTGTCTGGTAGAATCGCTTGCTTCCTCTTCATAAATGTTAGTTTCCTCCTTATCATGATTTGCTTCGTTTATAGCCATAGCATGGGCTGTTGCCGACGAGCACAGACTCATCAGCAATATTGATTTCAATATTGTTCTCATTATGTTATTTATTACCTTATTCTGTTAATATTCAGTTATTTATGAAAACTGATAATAAGGTGGAGCACGGGTAGATTTTACCCCCTTCGCCCTGCACAAGCAAGGAGAGCAGAAGGCACGGCGAGGGGAGATATGGAGCACGGCGATGGCAACCCAAACCACGAGGGATGGAGCCAGATAAGGAGTGCTTTGCAATTGGCAAAGCACACAGTCGTGCATGGTATTCTGCAGGGCT
>JAJWOH010000183.1:0-4913 GCA_021635485.1 Segatella copri
CGCGAACCGCCCAGCTGCTGGGTCTGTACGTTGCGAACCGAGGCGGCACTTGCCTTCCGGCTGTTTGCCTGCTCATAACGTGCCTTGGCTCCCAGATAGCGTGCGTAGGCATTATCATATTGCTGGCGGGTAACCGCATCCTTCTTCATCAGGGCTGCAAAGCGGTCGAAATCCTGCTTGGCATTCATCATGTCTACACGAGCCTCTTCGATACCTGCCGAAGCCGTCTGCACGTTGGTAGTGGTGGTTCCCATGCTGGCAGATACAACCGAAGAACCTGCCTTCGAACCGCGCAGACCAGCCTCTGCCTGAGCCACATGCAGGCGGAATTCTGAATCTTCGATGATGACGAGCGTATCGCCCTTCTTCACGTGCTGATAGTCGGAGAAACGGATTTCCTTGATAAATCCTGATACGCGCGTGTTGATAGGCGTAATGTGGCGGTTCACCTGGGCATCATCGGTATAAGCCACGTTGCTGCCATGATAAAAATGGCTGAAACACCAGCCGATGGCTCCTATAAAACAGAGGATGATAACTACATTATATATTCTCTTGATAATCTTCTTATTCATAATTTATATTTGTTTTATTGTTTGAAAAAGAGCAGATGAACTCTTCACTTCCTAAATTTCTCCCGCCACATATTTCATGCGATAATAGGCGTATACGATATTGATGCGTGCATCTACCTCGTTCAGTTCGGCGTTGAGCTTCAGGTTTGATGCGTCTACCATGTCGGTTACCAGCGCCAGCTGACTGAGATAGCGGGCGTTCATCACCTCGTAGTTCTGCTGGGCCAGTTCTACGCTCTTGCGTTGCGTTTCCAGTTCTACGTAGGTTTGCTGATATTGCACGTAGGCAGCCTGTACGCTATTGTTCAGCTGTTCAGCCTGCAGGGCATGGCTTTCCTTTGCCTGTCGGGTTTCTACGGCAGCCTGTCTGATGCGCTTGTTGCTCTTGAAGAGCGAACTGAGGCTGTATTTCACGCCTACGCCCACATACCATACGTTCAGATTCTTGTCTATCGGCGGCAACTCGAAGAGGATAGGTCCGTCAAAATTCTCGGCAGCCACCAGCGCCACTTTCGGCAGCAGGTCGCTCTTGGCAATCTTCTCCTTCTGTTCCGCTATCCTGATGGCGTTGCTGCTCTGTTCCAGCAGGGGCGAATTCATCGTGCTTGCCGTCTGCCAGTAAGCTTCTCCATCCTTGGCGTAAGCCTTGTCTGCAATCGTATCGTCCGGAATAATCTGCATCTCCTGTTCCCCTTTATCTTCCTGGTTCATGCCGAGCGTATTCAGGAGCTGGTGGTTCAGGATGCTGCGGTTGTTGCGTAGCGAAGTGAGTCCCAGTTTCAGACTCTCCATCTGCAGTTCGTATCGTGTGATGTCGTTCTTGAGCGCCATTCCCTGGGTTTGTTTCGCCTTGATGTCGGCGATAAGCTGGCGGGTGAGCTCGATGTTTTTTTCATATACCTTGATACGGTTGTCTATCTTGTAGAGGTCCAGATACTGTCCCAGGGCGATGAAGCGAGCCTGCTGACGGGTGAGTTTCACGCCCACCTCTGCCTGCTGCTTGCCCAGTTCGGCGAGGCGGATGCCTGCGTTGATGGCGCCACCAGCATAAACCACCTGCTGTGCCTGGAAGGCGAAATTATTGCCGAGGTGGGGCGATTTCAAACCTTGGGCGTTGCTGAAGTTGCGGTCGGTCATCAGGGCGTTTCCGATGTAACTGAAGGAGAGGGATGCATCGAGGTCGGGCAGTTTTTTGCTTTTAGCCGATTCGATACCGATGCTGGCAGCTTCTACGCCCGATTTCGAGGTTCGTAGCGACTTGCTGTTTTCTTCGATTCTCTCGAAGAGTTGGGCGATGGTCATTCTGGTTTGAGCCACAGCCCATAGAGAGCCTCCCCAGATGAGAAGGCCTGCAATCATCATTTTCTTTATCATTCAAAAATCTGTTATTATTTTTTTATAAATCTGTTATCTCATGAATTCGGGTGCAAAGGTACGGCGATTTTGGCGAATATCCGTTTTAAATTTTTCGTGCCGCATGGATTTTTTCGGAACAAAAGTTCTTTTTTCTCACATTATTTCCGTATATTTGCACACAAAAAGCGAATAAAAGGTATTTATGATAGAATTATCAGAACTGAACAGTTATCAGGAGGCCAGTCTTTTCTGCTCCGATTTGAGCGAGTGGCAGGAGGGTCCGCAGGTATTGACCTATGGAGCCATTCTCCTTTGCCGCAAGGGCAGGGCCGTGATGAATGTGAATTATAAGGAATGGGAACTCTATGAGGGAGCCGTCATCACCCTGTTTCCGAATGATGTGGTAGAGGTGAAGAAGGTGGAGCCTTCTGCTTCCTGCGAGGGAGATGCCTGTGCCGGAATGAATGCTTCTGCCTTCGAAGTGGAGATGCTGAAATATAATCCATCTCTGCTGCGCGAAGCCAGTCTGCAGCTGGAACAGACGGTTTATTCAGCCCTGCGCGAGGACAGATGCCGGCAGGATTCGCCCGTGGTTACCCATATCATCGAGAGCATGTTTTCTCTCCTCAGACTCTATTTCGAGCAGCATGACTGTACCTGTATCTCGCAGCTGGTACTCTATCAGCTCAAGGCCTTCTTCATAGGGTTCCACGAATATCTGCAACGCAATCCGCAGAACTGCCCCGACGAGGTGAAATCTTACAGGGTGAGGGAACTCTTCAACCGCTTCATGATGCTCATGGAACGCGATTACAAGAAATCGAGAGATGTCAACTATTATGCCGAGCAGATGAACATCACCTCCAAGTATCTTTCGAATATCGTGAGACAGGTAACGGGTCATACACCCAAAATCATCATCGACCAGTATGTGGTGCTCCAGCTGAAGATGCAGCTCAAGCGCTCCGCCCAGAGCATCAAGGAGATGGCATGGGAATATCATTTTGCTGATGCCAGCTTCTTCTGCCGCTATTTCAAAAAACATACCGGAATGACGCCGCAGCAGGTGAGAGAATAAATACAGTAATTATAACATAAAAATTTTCAAAACATGACAACAACACTTATCATATTGGTTATTACGGTAGCCCTATTCATCTGGGGCAGGGTGAGGGCCGACATCGTGGCGCTTACCGCCCTGGCTGCACTCCTGGTTCTGGGTATCCTGACGCCTGCCGAGGCGCTGGCGGGCTTCTCTTCGCCCATCGTCATCATGATGATAGGACTCTTCGTGGTGGGTGGAGCTATCATGCAGACCGGACTTGCCAAGCTTACGGGCAATAAGCTCATGGCGCTCTCGCGCGGCAACGAAACCATCACTTTCCTGCTCGTAATGCTCGTTACCTCGTTTATCGGCGCCTTCGTGAGCAATACCGGAACGGTTGCCCTCATGATGCCTATCATCATGAGCATAGCTGCGGGCTCGGGCATGCAGTCGTCGCGTTTCCTCATGCCGCTCGCCTTTGCCGGAAGTCTGGGCGGAATGCTCACCCTCATCGGTACGCCACCCAACCTGGTTATTGATGAAGTATTGACCGAGGGCGGTTATCAGCCGCTTGCCTTCTTCAGCTTCTTCCCTGTGGGCATCATCGTCATCGCCATCGGCATTATCGTGCTCATGCCGCTCAGCAAAATCTTCCTCAGCAAAAAGCAGAGCGGTAAGAAAAAGAAGCAGGGCAAATCGCTTGATGACCTGGTAGACGAATATCAGCTGCTCGATAATCTGCATCGCTACATCGTGCCTAGCCGTCGCCCTTCTGCCGCCCTCAACGAGAATGGCGAGCAGATGGATATCGTGGGCAAAACCCTGAAGGATCTGAGCATCCAGAAGAAATATGGCGTGAGTATCATCGAGATAAGAAACGAGAAGAAATCGCGACTGGGACTGGTGAAGGATGTGAGCCAGAACATGGCGAAGAGCAGCAGCACCATTCAGGTTCACGATACCTTATATATAATAGGTAAAGAGGAGAAGATAAACCGCTTTGCCAGCGATTACGGCCTCAGGAAGATGAAGGATGTGAAGATTGATTTCTACGACCTGGGACTGACCGAAATCGTGGTGATGCCTACGTCTAATTTTGCCGGTCTGCGCATAGGCGATGCTAACCTGCGCAAGCGTTTCGGCATCAACGTGCTGGGCGTAAAGCGGGGCGATGAATATATTACCGACAATCTGATAGCCGCCAAGCTGCATGTGGGCGATATGCTCCTGGTGCAGGGCGAATGGACCAATCTGGCTCATCTGGCTACCGATACGAGCAACTGGGTGGTTATCGACCAGCCAGAGAAGACTGCCGATAAGGTGCTCTTGGATTATAAGGCGCCTGTGGCGGCTGCCATCATGCTGCTGATGATTGCGATGATGGTGTTCGATTTCATTCCTGTGGCTCCGGTCACGGCGGTCATCATCGCCGGACTGCTGACCGTCTTTGCCGGATGTTTCCGGAATGTAGAGGCGGCTTACAAGACCATCAACTGGGAGAGCATCGTGCTGATAGCCGCCATGATGCCGATGTCTACGGCTCTGGAGAAGACGGGTGCTTCTGCCTTGGTTTCTCAGGGGCTGGTAGAGAGTTTGGGTTCGATGGGACCTACGGCTCTCTTGGCAGGTATCTACTTCACCACTTCTCTGATGACGATGTTTATCAGCAATACTGCCACGGCTGTGCTGATGGCTCCTATCGCCCTGGTGGCGGCCCGGCAGGTAGGTGTGAGTCCTTATTCCTTCCTCTTTGCGGTTACGTTGGGCGCCAGCATGTGCTTTGCCTCTCCGTTCTCCACACCTCCCAATGCGCTGGTGATGAAGGCGGGTGGCTATACGTTTATGGATTACGTGAAGGTAGGTTTGCCGTTGCAGATTATCATCGGCGTTGTGATGACCTTCGTTCTTCCGCTCCTGTTTCCTTACTAAGGATTTTT
>JAJWOH010000184.1:0-4834 GCA_021635485.1 Segatella copri
GCTCCGTTCACCTTTCTGATCGCAATCTCCTTGCGGCGGCGGTTCACCTCATCACTCGTATAGCCCACCAATCCGAAGAGGGCGATAATCATAGTTACGATGCCGGCTACCAGGATTCCGTTGCGGAAATTGAGCTGGGAGGCATACTGTGCCTTGAACTCAGATTCATAATCATAAACGGTCACTTCATTATTCGGATACAGCGACTGCACCTTGTCCTTTAAGTCTGAGAGACTCTTTTCCGTCAAGTCATTAAACTTGACGAGCATACACCGATTAGCCCGACCATAGAAATAGACAAAAGGAGTAGCGTTCGAATCAGCATTCGACGTGCTAATCGTTCCATACCTCACATTCTTGACCACGCCACAAATCGTCATCGTTTCATCCTCATTACAATGAGAAGATACCCAAACCCTCTTTCCTACGGCTCCATCTTTCCAATGTCCAAGTTTTATGAGCTTGTTAGCCAAGTTCTCGTCAATGACAATTTGTCGAGAACTATCATTACGCTCTGTGAAGAAAGATCCTTCTACAAACTCAACGTCCATCATCTTGAAGTAATTGTCATCCACTCCACCTGCATCATGAATGATTTGGATAGTACGCTTGTCGCCAGGCAAAGAAAGATTATTACCATTAAAGCTATAACTTTGCAAAGGAACACTATAGCAAGATGCCACCATATTGACATCAGGCATTCGCTTAATTTCCGATAGACATTGCGCTCGTTGGTCTTTCTCTAGTCCTTCTACAAAAACGAATGCCACCTTATCATACTTGTAACCAGGATTCAAGTTTACCATCATATTATATTGATTATTGACCACAAAGAGCAAGCTGAACAATAGCCCCGAAATGATAAACTGAACACCCAGCAAGATGAGCTTCCATTTCTTACGGTTCTCACTATACCCCCTGAAAGCAATCGCTACAGGTATCTTGCAGTAAAGCCAACCAGGCATCCATCCACCCACTAAAAGCACTAAGAGACAAATTGCTACCAATATCCAGCAACCTCGATTGAGCACCAAGACACTAACTGGGGCTGAAAGGAAATTCTCTACCGTTCCCTTGCTGAGAAATACTAAAATAGCTGCAAGAACAATCGACAAGCCAACATGTACCAACGCCTCGGAGAAGACAATGGCATGGATGTTCTTGGGTTCCGCTCCATAACATTTACGCACAGCCATCTCACGAGAACGCGTTACGAGATTACCCACGATGATGAGCAGGTAATTCATCACGGAAGTGAAAAGCAATACAAAAGCGATGATACCCATGATCCATCCCATCTTCTTGATGTAAGGGCTTTGCGTGTACATTTCGCTGAGAACGGTAAAGTCGTAATCTAATGAAATACCCGCTTTCTTCCATTCTTTCAACGGGAAGTGGTCTTGCTTCATCTTGTTGATATATGGATGAAGTTCACTTGGCTTATGCCCTTTTGACAATCGGATAAAAGACTGATAACAATCATTTCCAGTCCATTGCTGCCTTCCATCATAACCAAACATATCCCCGATACTACCCAATGACACCAACACTTGAAGAGAATGCCAAGAGGATCCCCATGGGAAACTCTCAAATACACCTCCGATAGTAAAGGTATATCCAGGATAACTTGCCATCTTGAAATGCTTACCCACGACATTGCCGCCCATCTTCGCCGCTGTCTCTGAGTCTATCATGCAATAGAATGGACGAGAAAGGACTTCTTTTGCCTTGCCAATCGTTACCTTTTGGGGAAAGACATCAAAAAAACAGCTATCCGCCAATGCTATTTTACAAGAGATTGCATTTTGGTCTTCCATATTACATTGGAAATCTCCAATAAAAACAAGTCGTGTAGCAGCCTCCACAAATGGAGCATACTGTTTGATGCCCGGAGCGGTAGCTCCTGAGGTTTGGGCGAAATTGAAAGACTTATTGCCATCGTCTCCCGGCATACTGCCCACTTCTGAAATCTGATACGTCCTTTCCCAACTAGGGAAATACGTATCATAAGTCTGCTCGAAATAAATCTCGGCGATAATTACCGAACTGATTGCCAATCCGAGCGCCAGGCACAAGATCTTCACGAAATTGTGCTGGCCCCTTCGAGGCAGATTCTTGAATGCGTTAATAATATGATTCATATCAATATCCTGTTTCAAGGGCGTTAGCCCAATTTATCACTAATCACTACTAATTAAAAACTAAAACATCATTATCCTTATAAGCTTCATAGCCGCTAACGATAACCTGCTCGCCCGGCTCCAAGCCCTCAATCACCTCATAATACTGAGGATTCTGGCGACCGATGGTTATCTTTCGGCGATAAGCCTTCTTGCCACTCTTGTCTAAAACAAAAATCCATTGACCGCCCGTTACACTATAAAACGTGCCTTTTGGGATAATTATTGCCTGCTTCGACTGACCGAGCTGCAAATCTACATAATAAGTCTGACCGGTTCGGATGTTGCCAGGGCGAACACCTTTGAAGATGAAATCGATACGGAACCTGCCATCTCTTACTTCGGGATAAACCTTGCGGACCTGCAGGAGATAATGCTTGCCGTTCTGGTCGAAGGTGGCTGTGAGTCCCGGTTTTACCCGGTCGATGTAATGCTCATCCACCTGCGCCTGCACCTTGAAATCGCTAAGGTCGTTGATGACGCCTATCTTCTGTCCGGCAGAAATGCTCTGTCCCAGCTCCACATCGAGCAAACCGATTTCGCCCGAAATGGTACTGCGGATGTTCAGCTTCTCCTTGCGCTGGCGAACCAGTTGCACATTCTTCTGCATGGCTTCCAGATTATCGCCCATCTGCTCCATCTGTGAACGGCGCAGCTGAGCATCCTTCTTCAATCGCTTGCTGATGAGCGCATGCTTCTTGACGGCAAGGTCGTAATCTTCCTTTGACTTCAGATACTCCTCGCGCGAATTGAGTTCTTCCTTGTGCAAAGCCTCCTGATGCTGATAGGAACGGCGCTTGGTAATGACATCCTGCGAAAGCGAAAGTTCCTCGTTGCTGTTGTTCAGGCGGTCCTGCTCCATCGAAATCTGGGTATTGCGAAGCATGTCCTGCTTTTCGGCAAGTTCACTTTCGGCATTCAGAATCTCCAGGTCGAGATTCGAATTGCTCAGTTTCACGATCACATCGCCCTTGTTCACGTGGGCACCTTCGTCCACCACTTTCTCCAGAACAATACCGCCTTCCTCGGAACTGATCTGCACCACGGAGATAGGAACCACCTGTCCATCCACCGAAACATAATCGTTGAACTGCGCCTTCTCCACAGTTCCAATACTCAATCCCTTCCTGTCCACCTTCAGGGTGGAAGAGAAATTGCTCAATCCCAACCAAATGAGGACTGCGATCAAAACCGCTCCTCCGCCAATCCATGCCCAATACTTGCGAGGCACGAGATATTTTTTCTTTTCTATCTTTATATCCATAATTTATCTTATTAAATTTTCTCCCTGGTAATAAGCAACCAATCTCTGTTTGATGATGAGCAGCATCTGCATCTGGAGTTCCTTGATTCTGCTTTCCAGAAGCGTCTGGGCTGCGGTATGAAGATCGAAGGTGGAAAGCATTCCTTCCTCAAACTTCCGGCTCGACATGTGATAGGCGAGCGAATCGGAGGCCACCTTCTTCTGCATCTGTTGCAGCTCCTTGGCGTAACCCTCTGCATCCATTACCGCCTGGGCTATCTGGTCGTGAAGTTTGCGACGGGTTTCCTCCAGGTTCACCTGTGCCAGTTGCCAGTCGTTGCGTGCCTTCTTCACGCTGTGCCAGCGGTCGCTATTATAAATAGGTATGGAAAGGGTCAACGCGAGGTATTCGCCCTGGTTGTTGTGAAACTGCGAGGCAAACCCATCGTATTGCCCTTTCTGAGAGAGATTCTTATAATAATTGGTAGAAATGCCGCCACCGAGAGAGAGTGATGGCAGCAATCTGCCTTTTGCTATCTTGTAATCATACCGTGCCCGCTCCACTTCGTATTCTGCCGACTTCAAATCGGGAGAAATATTCTGGAAGCCCTGATAAATGGTTTCGTAGTTTGCACTAGAAGCAGGAGCCCCTTTATTTCCTGACTTCAGTTCCAATTTCAGCTCTCCATCCACCGGAAAATTCATCGCCGATTTCAAGGCGAGCAAACTCTGTTTTGCCACATTCTCCTGATGCGTAAGATTGTATTCATCTTCCGCCACCTGCGATTCTATCTGTACCACATCCGGTCGGCCTTTCTCGCCCAGTTCATACAGGCGCTTCATCTTATCCAGCATCCGCTTACTTTCATTCAGTTTCTCGCTTGCTATCTGAATGCTTGCCTCAGCATAGGCAGCATCCACATATTTCTGCATCACGTCGATGGCTCGGTCGTCCTGAATTTTCCGCATCGCCGTGGCTGAATAATCCCGGCTCAACTTAGCCTGCTTCAAGGCGTTGATAGTGGCGAAACCATCGAAGACATTCAGTTCGGCATAAAGCTGATAATAGTTGTTGAATGTCGTTACATTATTATAAGTATTGGTTTCCGGGTCGATGTTTCGTCCCCAGGCATACTGTCCCTGCACGCCGCCCGTAACGGTAGGCAGGAATCCTGCCACAGCATACTGGTAATCCTGCTTGCGCTGGCGGGCGTTAACCACCTCCCGCTTCACCTCCGTGGCGTGCTCCACGGCGTATTTCATGCAGTCGTCAAGGCTCCAGCTCTGAGCCGAGGCACCAGCCGCCCAGACCAACCATCCTATCATTATTCCTATTCTTTTCATAATCTTCTTCATTTTGGCATGATAAGGACAAGAGCCGTGCCAAAACAGCATTTCTCCTGATAATCAA
>JAJWOH010000185.1:0-4813 GCA_021635485.1 Segatella copri
AGGGTTGCCAATCTGCATCGACTCACCATCCTGTCCAGGAGCTGAGCACTCGAATTCATTGCCAAGATTCCAACCTACAACATCCTTGTTCCATTGCTGGGCGGTAGGAATCGATTCACTTGTATCAGGCGTATACACCACAGAAGGACTAGCACTGCAAGAAAATGCAGTAAACATACTTGCAAATAGCAAGCAGATTTTTAAAAAGTTCCTTTTCATTATTAAATTTTTAAACCTAGTTTAGAGTTGTTGTTTATGCTTAATTGTTTATTCATTGCGAGTTGCTGTTAGAACTCGGCTGCAAAAGTACAGAAAAGGGAGAAAAACCAGGTTAGAATGCAAACAAAAAAGGTTTCAAATCTGACTTATCGCCAGGTCTGAAACCTTACATTTATATATAACCAATTGAATATCAATCAGTAACAATCCATCTTTCTTTACCCACAATTTACATTGCTCATTTTATTCATACTTACTCGGTGACACCCCGAAATGCTTCTTAAAGACTGTACTGAAATACTTTACGTTTACAAATCCAGTCTTCACGGAGACATCCAAGACGCTATCGCCTTGCTTCAGATACTGGGCTGCCTGCTCCAAACGGATGAGTCGCATGAAGTCTTGCGGTCCTTGCCCTGTCAGAGTCTTCAACTTGCCATAAAAGAGGGTACGGCTCATCGCCATCTCCCGGCAAAGGCGGTCGATGGTGAAGCCGGTGTCACTCAGGTTATCGAGGACGAGACGGGTTGCTTTCTCAACGAAAGCCTGGTCTATCGAATCCAAATCCGGTTCTTTTTCATCAGATGATTTATTCGTTTCATCAGATGATTTATTCATTTCATCGGAAGGCACAGATGGCCCGGAAGGTTCGCTTGGCAACAGGCTCTTTTGAGACGATTGCCCAGAGTCCTCTCCTCTGACGATGGCGAGACTTTGCTCCATATAGTATTGACTCAGACGGCGGCGGTTCTTCAACATGCTCGCAATCTTGCTGGCAAGGATGGCAGAGTCGAATGGTTTGGCTATGTAATCGTCTGCTCCAAGGTCTAGACCTTCTATCATGAAATCGCGACCAGCCTTCGCTGTCAGGAGGATGACAGGCAGCCAACTGGTCTCCTTGTTTTCCTTGATGCGACGGCAGAGTTCGTCACCCTGCATACCCGGCATCATCACATCGGATACCACGATGTCACACTCACCATTCTCTGACAGATACTTCAAGGCAGCCTCGCCACTCTCCACATCCACCACATGGTATTGGTCGGCGAAAGCCATACGGATGTATTGGCGGAGGTCTTCGTTGTCATCTACAAAAAGGAGCGTGTCCTTAAGTGATTCCTTTGATTTTATTTTTTCATCGGCAGACACGGAGTTATCGGAAGTTTCTGGCAGACTTGATGGCTTGGAAGAAACGGAAACATCAACATTTCCGTTATCAGGCAATACAATCAAGAAAGTAGTTCCCTTGCCTTCCTCGCTCTCGAACGTTAACTTTCCTCCCAATTTCTGCACTAGCTGGCGAGTGAGCATCAAGCCCAAGCCACTGCCCATCTCATGAGAGTTGACCGCATTGGAAGCACGGAAGAAACTCTGGAAGATATTCTTGACCTCAGTTTTCGGGATACCAATGCCGGTATCACTTACCTGGATGCAGACTTGCCTGGCAACCTCATCGAGCGAAGCAGAGACGGTGATGGTTCCACCCACCTGCGTATATTTTACGGCATTGGAGAGCAGATTCTCGAATATCAAATCCATCATAGAAAGATCGGTAGAAAAGGTATGCTGTCCACAGGTTGCCAACCGAAGACTGATATGTTTCTCCCGAGCTGACATCTGGAACTTATCCACCTGCTGACGCAAGAGGACAGACAGCTCCACATTCTGCAGGTGGACTTGTGTCTTCGCTACGGCTATTTTCTGGAAATCAAGCAACTCGGTCACCATTCTCAGAAGCTTGTCGCCATTACGCAGTGCCATCTCCAAGAACTTTCGGCTCTTATCGCTCAGTGTAGTATCCTTCGCCAAGTCGGCAAGAGGAGCCAGCACCAGACTCAAAGGGGTACGGATGTTATGGGCGGTATTCACAAAGAAGTTGATCTTTTCATCATAGTACTTGCGATGCAAACGCTCTCTGTAGTAATCCCAGCCGAAATAGACTATAGCACCTAAGATACAGAGATAGACAATCCATGCCCACCAAGAGTTCCACCATGGTTGGGCGATATGAATGCGCAAGGTGGATTCTCCCAATATGCGTCCGTTACTCCTACCCATTGCCTTGACATGCAGGGTGTAACTGCCAGGAGGCAAGTTGGCGAAACGAACCTGCTGATAGGCAGAAGGCACACTCCACTGATGGTCGTACCCCTCCAGATAATACTGATACTGGATATCGTGCTGATACGGATAGTTGATGCTCTCGAAATGCACGATGATGGTATTCTCATCATGAGAGAAACTCATCTTGCCTTCTTGCAACATCTCGAAGAGTTCTGCATGCCAATCTTCCAGCTGGTCAGCCTCATCGAAAGTTTTCCCTTCGACCTCAACACCCGTGATATGAAGAGGAGCCTTGTAGTTCAATCCCTTGGCAAACTTGGATGCTAAGACCACGGCCCCTTCACTGCTTCCGAATATCATTCGTCCGTCTTGGGTTCGGACCACAGCCATACGCCTGTACTCCCGCTCCAATCCCTTGAAGAAGTTGAGATTGGTCACCTTTCCATGATCGATAAAAGCCAGTCCCTTGTCGGTACTCATCCAAACCTTGCCAATTGGAGTCTTGACCAAGGCATAGACGGTGTTGGAAGGCAAAGACTCGGAGGTAGTATAGTTCTTGAGCTGATGCTTCTGCCAATCGTAGAGATACAAGCCTCCTCCATCGGTGGCAATCCAGATATGCCGTGCATCCTGAAAAGCCATCGCATTGACAAAGAAATTATAATCGAAAGTAGGAAATTCCGACGGATAGAAGAATCTGCTGACACGAAGGTTTCGCTTGTCGATACGATAACATCCATGGGTCGTTCCCACCGCAATACTCTTCTTGTCTGGAGACTCCACGATACTCTGAACCTCATTGATTGGCAAGTAGTTAACAGAGTTATCCACATTTCCATTCTTTTCTAATGATGAGGGGATATGTACCAAGTCTCCATCCAAGCAACCTATCCACAAGCCTCCTTCGCTATCTTTGAATATGCTATATACATAGTCGGTCTTTAACTTGCCATTCGACACAGAGTAAGCCCGACTACTGGTTCCATCAGCATGAACCAGAAAGATGCCATCACCATAGGTTCCCGCCAAGACCTTGCCGTCGGCTGTCTGACAAAGGGTAAGCACCACCTTATTATATAGGGCATGATGCCACTGATGGGTTTGCTCGTCATAGATGCTCACCCCCTTGTCGGTAGCATACCATATCTTGCTATTGCAGCCCTGTGCATCCACGCTCTGCATGACATCGTTCACACCATTATTGATAAGCGACTGGCTGTTGAGATACTCATGGCGCACAAACTCCAAGGTATGCTCCATCGGAATAGCCATATCCACACCTCCCGAATAGGAGCCCATCCAAAGGTCGCCAAGATGGTCCTTGCAAAGGGCATAGACGCCATTGCCATGCAATACATTCTCCGGTCTGCCATCCGTATTCAAAAGTAGATTCGTCTTATAAGTCTTCTTGTCGTAGGCATAGACACCTGCTCCATCCACCGCCATCAAGATGGTGGCTGCATCGTAGGGGATAATGGAACGAACAGGGATGAGCGGAATATCTGATAAAGATGAGAATTGCGTAAGAGAAGACAATGGCTTCCAGGTTCTGTCATCGAGCAAGAGAATGCCACGATGGAAAGTTCCCAACCATATCTGATGAGCCTTCACGTCGTGATAAGACGAAAGCACGGAATACCCTCGCAAAAGCAATCGAGGCTGGGCAGCATTCGGTGAATAGGCGAAGACTCCCGAAGGAGAACCTATCAATAACTGTTTGCCGATGAATCGGATATGATTGACATACGTGTTCTTCAGAATGTATTTTCCTTTGTTCGGCGAACTAGGGGCTGTTTGGTCTTTGCTACCAGCAATAGATTGAGGAGCCATCATATACACGCCCCTATCCAATGCCATCCAAAAGCATCCCTTGTCATCAACCAACAAGTCATTGAGCACCACACTTCCTCCAAGCACATTCAGCAGATTGACCTGGAGTTGGAATGTGTCTTTCACCTTATTATATATATAGATCTTTCCTTTATTATCATAGGCATAGATATGCTGTTGGCTATCCTTAGTCAACTTGATGTTTCTGCCACTGGCATCACTAAACTGCATATCCGTAGCCAAGGTATAGTTCCGTACCTGTTGACCATTGTACCTGTCAACGCCTCGCTTGGTACTGATCCACATAGCACCATCCTCAGCCTCAACTATCGAATACACACGGGCACTGGAGAGCCCATTGTCCGTATTGAGATTCGATAACATCAGCATATTGCGGGTCAAATGTTCCTGAGCATGGAGCTGTGAACACAGCACCATGCACAAGAGCCACAGGAAACCAACCTGCATTCTTAGAAAATATGATAAGCCTTTATTTTTCATGATCAGTCTAATGTATTAATTTCTTCCAGTCCCTTGATCTGCTTTTTCGGCGTTACGCCGAGTCCTTTCAAGCTCTCCACCCTGCGCATCACATTGCCGGTGCCGTCATAGAGTTGCTTCTTAGCCTTATCAAAAGTACCCGACAGGCGGGTTATCAAATCGCCAATGCCCAGGAAGGTATCTTCGAAAGTCGCTACCT
>JAJWOH010000033.1:0-29494 GCA_021635485.1 Segatella copri
GTTTATGTTTTTGGCATAGCCGTTGCCTTGCTATTTTGCAACAAATAAGAATAGTAACAACATAAAGAATAGTAAGACAATGAAAAGACTTGCGTTAGTAGCATCCTTCTGTGGCATTACCATAACACAGATGATGGCACAGAACATCAACGGCGAACAGATTTCCGACACGACCCTATTTGATAAGTTCTCCAAAGAACTTGGCGAAGTGGTGGTGAAAGCTCATCTTCCTCAATATAAGAAGACCCACGAAGGACTGCTTACCAACGTGGCAGGAACCGTGCTTAGCAAGATGGGTACGGCAGACGATGTATTGAAGCATGTGCCGAGTATCGTGAAGAAGAAAGATGGATATGAGGTGATCGGCAAGGGTACACCTATTATATATATCAACGGCAGGAAGATGCAAGACATCAGTGAGTTGGATAACATCAAATCTTCCGACATCAAGAGTGTGGAAGTCATCCAGAATCCTGGAGCCACCTACGATGCTTCGGTAAATGCGGTAATCAAAATCAAGACCATCAAGAAGAAAGGCGAAGGTTTCGGCTTTGATACTCGCTCTGTGTATTGGTACAATAAGCACGACAATACCATCCAACAGGTTAACATGAACTATCGTCATAATGGCCTGAATCTCTTTGCCACTTATAAGTTCTCTGATGCAACATGGATGCAAAAGGCCACCTACGAACAGACTGTACATGTCGATACGCTTTGGCAACAGCATAACAACAACGAAGTAACAGGTCGCATAGAATCGCATCGTCTTATCAGTGGTTTTAGCTATGATTTCAATGCCAATCATTCCATTGGTGCGAGGTACACCTTGAACTCGCCAGGCTATTCTTGCTCAAAAGATTTTTTCGATAGTCAGGTGACTGCCGACGGTAAGTTTTACGACTATATCAAAACCGATGGTCTGACGGTCGACAGGAACAACCCTAGCCATCAATTGAATGCCTACTACAACGGCACTTTGGGCAAAACTACTATTGACCTGAATACCGACCTCTATTTCAGTACAAACAGGGCTTATGCCTATAGCGATGAACAGAGCCAGGAGCACGATTCTCGTAACATCAACTCCAAAAATCGTGTGAGCAATAAGATGGTAGCTACCAAACTCGTAATTACCTCTCCTCTCTTAGGCGGTAATCTCTCCTATGGAGCTGAGTATATCCATACTCATCGTAACGATGACTACGAAGTGAATCGCACCGACCTCCTCGCCAACTCTTATAGCAAGTTGGAGGAGCAGACGGCAAGTCCATTCATCCAATATGCGCACCTCACCCCGATAGGAAACATCACGGCAGGATTGCGATACGAGTATGTAAGATTCAAGTATTATGATGCAGGCATCTATCAGCCCGAGCAGAGTCGCTCCTTCCGCAACCTCTTTCCTACCATCAGCTATGGTGCGAAGATAGGTAAGGTAATGGCACAGTTGAGCTATTCGGTAAAGACCTCTCGTCCTTCATATAGTCAACTGAGCAATAATGTATCTTATATGAATCGATTTACTCGCCAGACAGGTAATCCTTATCTCGACAACGAAACCAATCACAGAGTGGAATTATCGGGTGTATGGAAGTTCGTCCAGTTTATGATCAACTACAAGGACTCTCGCAATGCCATCATCTATTGGGCGGAGCAAATTTCTGAGAACGAAGCGATTACCATGGTAAGTCGTAAGAACGTGAAGAGCCTCAAGAGCATGACTGCCTACATTAGTGCTGCTCCAAAGATAGGCATTTGGGCACCGCAAATCAACTTGGGCATGCAGAAGCCTTGGTTCACCCTCCATACTGATGTGGCATCTTATCGTTTGAACCGTCCTATCTTCATGGGCAACTTCAACAATGCCTTCTCCTTGCCATGCGGCATCACCCTTAGCGTGGATTATCGCTATCAGAGCAAGGGTAACACGATGAATGTATATCTTGCCAAAGAGCAGCATGTGCTGGATGTCAGCATCAGCAAGTCATTCCTAAAGGATGCCCTTACCTTGGAAATAAAAGGCAACGATCTGCTTTATAAATGTTGGGATGCCGACTTGCTCTATAACCAGAAGATGGAACTCCTGCAAGTATCTAAGCGAGGTACGAGAGACCTGCAACTCACCCTTCGCTATAAGTTCAATACCACACGTAGCAAGTACAAGGGAACTGGTGCCGGTAATGCAGAGCTGAATCGACTATAAATATCTTTTATTACTTTTATTCGAAAGTAGAGACATTTTCCTAAAAGGGGAACAAAAAAGCAGCATGCCACAAAGGGGCTTGCTGCTCATGATAGGAGTGTTTCCTATTTCTTTTATGGGTTGAGTTTTCTTTATATCCTTATCTCAATGGGTTTATACTTCCTTCAATACCGTTTCCAATCTTCCGATGAAGTCATCCACATTCTCCTTGGTCAATACCAATGGAGGGAGGATACGGAGGATGTTAGTGCCGGCGCAACCGGTGAAGCAGTGCTGCTCGTGGATGAGCTTGCTGCGAACTTCCTTGTGAGGAATATCGAGGACGGCGCCTACCATCAAGCCACGGCCACGAACCTCTGTAATGTGATTGTTGCGCTTCTGCAACTCCTTCAGCTGAGCGATGAGATATTCGCCAACCTCATGCGCATTCTGTACCAGGTTCTCCTTCTCGAATACATCGAGAACGGCGAGAGCGGCAGTACATGCCAGATGGTTGCCACCGAAGGTTGTACCCAACTGACCATATACTGGAGTAAACTCTGGAGAAATCAATACGCCACCCATAGGGAAACCATTGCCGATACCCTTGGCTACGGTGATGAGATCAGGCTTGATGCCCAACCACTGGTGAGCAAAGAACTTACCGCTTCTGCCATAACCGCACTGGATTTCATCGCAGATGAGGATGGTGCCGTATTTCTTGCAGGCTGCCTGCAAACCCTGAGCAAACTCAGGAGTAACCATGTTGCAGCCACCTACGCCCTGAATCGCCTCGATGATACAAGCACATACATCACCCTTGGCAAGCTCCTTCTCCCAAGCCTCCAAATCGTTGATAGGAAGATAGGTTACGTGACCATTGTCATTGATAGGAGCGATGATCTTTGGATTATTTGTTACCTCTACAGCAAGGGATGTTCTACCGTGGAATGCCTTTTCTAAAGAGAGTACGCGGGTTCTGCCGTTGGTGAATGAAGCCAGCTTCAAGGCATTCTCGTTTGCCTCGGCACCCGAGTTGATGAGGAAGAACTGATAATCCTCATAACCGCTAGCCTTGCCCAGGCGCTCAGCGAGTTTCACCTGCAACTTGTTGATGACAGAGTTGGAATAGAAACCCAGGTTTTTCAACTGGTTGGTGAGCATCTCCACATAGTGAGGATGGCAATGACCGATGCTGATAACGGCATGACCGCCATAAAGATCGAGGTATTCCTGACCCTTGTCGTCCCATACCTTACAGCCCTGACCTTTTACTATATTAATATCGAAAAGAGGATATACGTCGTAAAGTTTCATGTTAAATCTATGTTTTAAGAAAGACAACTCATAGAGTTATCTTATTACAAACTATTTGTATGATAGAAGAACGAATGATTTTTCATCCGTTCTTCCGTATTCTTTTATCTAAAATGCTGATGGCTTGAGCTTTAAACCTGCAGTCTGGTCGAGACCAAACATGATGTTCATGTTCTGAACAGCCTGACCCACGGCACCCTTCAGAAGATTGTCGATGCAGGAAGTGATCAAGAGCTTATCGCCATACTTATCTACATGAACCAGGCACTTGTTGGTATTCACCACCTGCTTCAGGTCGATTGCCTTATCCACGTAGTGAGTGAACTTGGCATCCTTGTAGAACTCCTTGTAACCTGCCACGATTTCCTCGATAGGCTTATCGGTCTTCACCACTTCTGTAGCGAAGATGCCACGGGCGAAGTCGCCACGGTAAGGGATGAAGTCGATGGCAGCATCGAGATAACCCTGTGTCTGCTTCAGACTCTCACGAATCTCTGGCACGTGCTGATGGTTGAATGCCTTGTAGATGCTCATGTTGTTGTTGCGCCATGAGAAATGGGTAGTGGCGCCTGGCTTCTGACCAGCACCGGTGCTACCGGTAATGGCATTGACAGATACATCGCTGTTGATGAGGCCCATCTTAGCAGCAGGCAACAAACCAAGTTGAATGCAGGTTGCAAAACAACCTGGGTTTGCCACGTGCTGAGCTACGGCTATTTTTGATTCATTTATTTCTGGAAGACCATATACAAAATCGTGAGCGGCTGGGGTTGGCTGCTGGGTAGCAACCACAGTCTCTGGGGCAAGACGGAAGTCCTGTGCCAGGTCGATAATCTTCACGTTCTCCGGAACATTGTGCTCCTTCAGGAACGCCTCGCTCTTGCCGTGACCGAAGCAGAAGAAGATGACATCCACCTGGTCGAAAGGCATCTCGGCGGTAAACTTCAAATCAGTCTCACCATACAATCCCTCGTGAACCTCAGCCACCAGGTTGCCGGCGTTACTCTCGCTGTTGGCGAATACAATCTCAGCATCAGGATGGTTGATAAGGAGGCGAATCAACTCACCTCCTGTATAACCAGCTGCTCCTAAAATTCCAACTCTAATCATAATTATCTTTCCTCATTAGGGTGCATACCATAATAAACACGGAGTGGGGTAGAGCTTACCTTGATGAAGCCCTTTGCATCCTCGGCTGTCCAACCGTGCTGCATCTCGCCATACTCACCGAGCTTAGACTTGGTCAAGTCGTCTGGTGAATCGATACCTACAGTCTGGAAACTGTATGGACGGAGCTTCAGGATAGCAGTACCGTTTACGTTGCGCTGAGAAGAAGTCAGCATTGCCTCGATATCTGGCATTACTGGCTCCAGGTACTGGCTCTCGTGGAGGAACATTCCGTACCAGTTGCCTACCTGGTCCTTCCAATACTGCTGCCACTTGCTCAATGTGCTCTTCTCCAACAGGCGGTGAGCCTCGATGATGAGCTTAGGAGCTGCAGCCTCGAATGCTACACGACCCTTGATACCGATGATGGTGTCACCCACGTTGCAGTCGCGACCGATAGCGTAAGAAGCACCAATCTCCTCAATCTTCTGGATGGCAGCTACCTTGTCATCAAACTTCTCGCCGTTGACAGCTACAATCTCACCCTTCTCGAAGGTAATCTTCAGCTCAGCCTCTTCTTCCTTGGCAGTAACGTGCTTCAGATAAGCCTCCTCTGGGAGACCCTGGGTTGGGTCGAGAATCTCACCACCGCAGATGCTGGTTCCCCAGATACCTACGTTATAAGAATACTTCAACTTGGTGAAGTCTGCATAGAAACCGTGCTCGTTCAGGTAGTCAACCTCCTCCTTACGAGAAAGTGCCTTATCACGGGTCAATGTGATGATCTCTACACCTGGAGCCATAACCAGGAAGGTCATGTCGAAACGAATCTGGTCGTTGCCGGCACCTGTACTTCCGTGAGCGATGGCATCTGCACCAATCTCCTTGGCGTAGCGTGCGATGGCGATAGCCTGGAAGATACGCTCTGAAGATACAGAGATAGGGTAGCAGTTGTTGCGGAGCACATTACCGAAAATCATGTATTTCAATGATTTCTCGTAATACTCGTGGGTAACGTCGAGAGTGACGTATGCCTTGGCACCCAATTTATATGCGTTCTCCTCGTTGGTCTTCAACTGCTCGGCAGAGAAACCACCTGTGTTAGCGCATGCTGCATAAACATCCCAGCCATCCTGGGTCAACTTCATTACTGTGTATGATGTATCGAGACCGCCGCTAAAAGCGACTACTACTTTCTTATTTGCCATAACCTTATGATTAATGTTAAGTGTGAAATGTTAAGTGTTAAATTGGCATTCTTGCCAACACCTTATTATATATAAGGATTTAAATTTCTGCAGATGGACCGTCAATCTTGCGGATTCTCTCAATTACTTCCTGAGGAAGCTTGATAGGCAGATGCTCCTCTGGGTCGAAGAGCATGGCGGTGCAGATGCAGTATTTGCGGTTGGTACGATGGAGGACATCCACGTTGATGCAGCCCTCGCAACCACGCCAGAATGACTCGTCATCGGTCAGGTCGGCGAAGGTAACTGGAAGATAACCCAGCTGAGTGTTCATCTTCATTACAGCCGAACCGGATGTCAAAGAGAAAATCTTGGCATGAGGCCATCGCTGTCGGGCGAGCGTAAATGTCAGGTTCTTGATACGCTTTGCCAGTCCCATACCACGGAAGTCTGGGTGAACGATCAAACCTGATGTGGTAACATAGTGCTTGTTGCCCCAGGTCTCGATGTAGCTGAAACCTGCGAACTTATCGCCCTGGAGAGCGATGACCGCCTTGGCTTCGCGCATCTTGGTGGCAACATACTCTGGTGAACGCTTGGCGATACCAGAACCACGCTTCTTTGCAGCTTCTGCGATTGTAGTCAGAATGGTGTCGATGTACTTGATGTGACTTTCGTCAGCCACCATTACTTTAACTTCTGCTTCTTCCATTTTTTCTCTTCTATCTTAAAATGTTTTTGTTTTAATATTCTTTCTTTATATAATAAGATGTATGTTTTGCATAAAAATGCACCTTATACATATTTATGGTGAATGTCTGGAATAACCTCTGCCAGTGCATTGATGATTTCCTCTTCTGTTGTTCCTTTCTTTTTAACCAGGAAGATGGTGTCATCGCCTGCGATGGTTCCCAGAATTTGAGGAATGTCACTATTGTCTATGTTATAGGCAATGCTGCTTGCATATCCCGGACGGGTCTTGATCACGACCATGTTTCCAGAGAAGTTGATAGACTGGAATCCGGTATTCACCATCATCTTGCTCACTGGAATATGGTTTGATACTCTCTTATATAATGTATCATTGGGAAGAACATACGCATATTTTCCACTCGAAGATGCTGCTTTTGCTACCTTGAGCAGTTTTAAGTCACGGCTCAATGTAGCTTGCGTAATCTTAAAGCCTTCTTTGTGAAGAGCCTCCAAAAGTTGGTCTTGCGAACTTAACTCCTGACTTGATATAAGCATCTTCAAAGTTTCCAATCTGCTGTTCTTTGCCTTCATATGCTGTATTTTTATTCGTTTAACGGCTGCAAAATTACAATATATTTTGCAAATAACCAAATAAAATGAAAGAAAAATGCATAAAATAACATTATTTTGTCTTTTGTTATGCATAAACATAGAATAAATATGCATGTATTGCCTTCTTTCATACAAATATTCTACACTTGGCTTTTGATGCAGAATAGCCTTTTTGTCCATTTTAAGCTAATTATTGTAAATTATTGAAAAAAAGTCTACGGAAACCGCATCGGTTCAATTAGTTTTTGTTATCTTTGCAGACACAATTCTTAGATTATAATCAACTTAATATAAAATAAACCTTTAGAAGATGGAAAAAATGAATGTTAAACCAGCAGAAGGTAAGCTGGGAATCTTGGTTGTTGGTTGTGGCGCAGTAGCTACTACCTTCATGACCGGTGTTTTCATGACTCGTAAGGGACTTGCAAAGCCAGTAGGTTCAATGACTCAGTACGACAAGATTCGTGTCGGCAAGGGTGCAGACAAGAAATATTTGCACTACAAGGACATCGTTCCACTTGCTGATCTTAATGATATCGTATTCGGTACTTGGGATGTTTATCCGCAGAATGCTTATCAGGCAGCTATGTATGCTGAGGTATTGAAGGAGAAAGATATCAATCCTGTACGCGAGGAGTTGGAGAAGGTAGTACCAATGAAGGCTGCTTTCGACAAGAACTATGCAAAGCGTCTTGATGGCGACAATGTGAAGGATTGCAAGACCCGCTGGGAGATGGTAGAGGCTCTTCGTCAGGATATCCGCGACTTCAAGGAGAAGAACGGTTGTGCCCGTATCGTTGTTATCTGGGCAGCATCTACCGAAATCTACGTTCCTGTAGATATGGAGATTCATGGTACATTGGCAGCACTTGAGGCTGCAATGAAGGCTGACGACCGCCAGCATGTAGCTCCATCCATGTGCTACGCTTATGCTGCTTTGACAGAGGGTGCTCCTTTCATCATGGGCGCTCCTAATACAACTGTTGATATTCCTGCAATGTGGGAACTCGCAGAGAAGACCAAGATGCCTATCGCCGGTAAGGACTTCAAGACAGGTCAGACTCTTGTCAAGAGTGGTTTCGCTCCTATCATCGGTACCCGTTGTCTCGGCTTGAATGGCTGGTTCTCTACCAATATTCTCGGCAATCGTGATGGTCTCGTTCTCGATGAACCAGCTAATTTCCATACCAAGGAGGTAAGTAAACTCTCTACTCTTGAGACAATCCTGAAACCAGAAGCTCAGCCTGATCTCTATGGTCATGGTAACGATGAAGATACCCAGTACTATCATAAGGTACGTATCAACTATTATCCACCTCGCAACGATAACAAGGAGGGTTGGGATAATATCGATATCTTCGGCTGGATGGGTTACCCAATGCAGATTAAGATTAACTTCCTCTGCCGCGACTCAATCCTTGCTGCTCCATTGCTGCTCGACCTTACATTGTTGAGCGATCTTGCTGCTCGTGCAGGCCGTTTCGGAATCCAGCGTTTCTTGAGTTTCTTCCTCAAGGCACCTATGCACGATTATACTAAGGGTGAAGAGCCTGTAAACCATCTCTACCAGCAGTATACGATGCTGAAGAATGCTATCCGTGAGATGGGAGGTTACGAGGCCGATGAGGAAATCGACTAATTAGGTTATTTCATTTAATACTACACCTTATTATATAAGGCATTAAATTTATATCATGGCACACCTTTGGAATGTTAGAATATCTCTCCATAGGTGTGCCTTTTTGTTTATTTATATAGAAAGTAGACATGGATTCGGTAACGAGTTTTATTTATGGTATGAGCATGATGTTCTTCTCCATGATGGCTTTCCTGTTTTGGAGAAAAGGAAAGGAGATGCTCTTTCGGATGATTATGTGGCTCATGATTGTGGTCGCCCTGCAGTTGGTAAAGGACATGGTTTTCTTTCAGATTTATGGTTTTGACAACGAGCATGCGTGGTATCTTACGTCTTCGTTGGATATGATGATTATTCCGTTCTACAGCTTTGTGTTGATGGAACTGGTAAAGCCGGGCTGGTTCGGATGGGTGAAAGCTTTGATGCTGGAATTGCCTTTCCTCTTGTTGCCGGTGTTCTATATTTTTACCCATAATATCATCTGGTTTTATGTGCTTTCTGCCTGGGGAGCCATTTATGGATTCTCTACCTTTATATTGCTTTTCTTTATGATTCGGAGGTATCACCGCCAGCTGAAAGAGCGCTTTTCTTATCAGGAAAATATTAATCTGAATTGGCTTCTTGCCATTCTCAATACCTTCTTCCTGATTCTGTTTTTATGGACGCTGAGCTGTTTCGTTATTAATGTGGATTACGACAATATCTATATGGTAAGTTCTCTGATGCTCTGGATGCTGATAGATTATTTTGTATATAGGCATGAGTCGGTGATAGAAGAGTTGAGCGATATAGAAATTGTACCGTTAGAGCAGAACGAAGTAGATGTTTCGGGGATGGCTGCTGAGGTGCAGCGATTGTTCGAGGAAGATAAAATCTATCTTAATCCGAAACTGAAATTATCTGATGTGGCGCTGGCGGTGGGCACGAACCGTACTTATCTGAGTCGCTATTTCAACCGGCAGAATGGACAGACATTTTATGATTATGTGAATACTTATCGTATACAGTATGCTGAGAATTTATTGAAGTCAACGAACTTTCCTTTGCCGGAAATCGCCATAAAATCAGGGTTTAATTCTATTTCTACGTTCAGAAGAGTATTTTTTGCCTCTTTTGGCTGTTCTCCTAATAAATATAGAGTAAATGCGTAAGCTCCTGATGTATAGGTAGTTCGGAAAAATCAGTGGAACACTGAAAAATGTCAAAAGACACTTTTTGTCCATTTGAAACTTATTTTTGCTGTTTTGAAACCATGGTTTTCGATTTTTTTCCTATCTTTGCATCGTAGAACTTTTTGAAGAGAATATAACTCTAGCATTTACTTTTTCTAGGAATAAAAAAAATAAAGGTTGGCTAACCCGTTGAGGGCAAGCCAACCTTTCTCGTTATGTATGTTATTCCTTGTTCTTATTTCTTAATTCTCTGTCCCTAGTTCTAGTTTACGTTATTCCTTGTTGCTGCCTCCGAAGATGCGGAGCAAGTAGAGGAAGAGATTGATAAAATCGAGATACAGAGTCAGGGCTCCGATGAGTGCCAACTTTTGTGCGCCCTCGCTCATGTCGTATTGTGTCTGGAGCATCTGCTTAATCTTCTGACTGTCCCAAGCGGTCAAGCCAACGAAGATGGCTACACCTGCATAACTCAGGATGTAATCAAATCCTGAACTCTTCAAGAACATGTTCACTACGGTAGCGATAATCAGACCGATCAGCGCCATGAATAGTATTTTTCCTAAAGAGGTCAAATCCTTCTTGGTAGTATAGCCATAGAAAGCCATTGCTCCGAATGTGCCGGCTGTAATAAAAAATACCTTGGCAATACTGGTCATCGTATATACTACGAATACGGATGAAAGCATGGCACCATTCAAAACCGAGTAGACGATGAAGAGTAGGGTGGCCGTAGTCAGGGAGAGTCTCTGTAGGGCACCGGTAATGATGAATACCAGGGCGAGCTCTGCGATGATCAGACCGAAGAGCAAACCGCGGCTTGTCATCAAGGTCATCAGCAGGGTAGGACTGCTAGCCACACCATAGGCAGTAACGCCCGTAATCAGGAGTGCCAAGGTCATCCATGTATACACTTTGCGCATCAAAGCAGAGAAGACTCCGCTTATACCTCGCTCTTTCTCATTAACAGCAAAGCCATTGCTCTGCTGGTTGTTCTGACTATTTATCAGATTGTACATTTCCTTTTCTGTCATAATCTATTTTCTTATTTATATTCTATTGATTTCTAACTACAATAATAAGCGCAAAGATAATGCCAATTATTGAAACGAGCGATTATCTCTGCGCTTTATTAACATTTATTCCGTTATTTTACGGCATTCATCCTTTTATTTAAGGGCAATCTTCTTTACGGCTATCTGTTTTCCGCCTCGCGTTACCTCTACGGCTACAGTTCCATTTACTGGTGAGCGAAGCTGTTCTGTATCAGATTTCGCCTGTTTCTGAAGCGCCAGGACACCTGAGGTTCCGTATATTCTGATGATGTCGTTCTGTTTCAGTCCCTTTATCAGGATCTGATAGTTGCCGCTAGGAATGATGGTGATGTCTGAATTCATGTCAGCCTCCTTACGGTTGAAACTGATATTGAAGCGGTTATTCATCTCGCCAGTCTGGGTGGCATAGAACAGATAACAGCCTTCCTTCAGGTCTACCGCCTTACCGGTTTCCTTGTCCTTCAGCCATACGGTTTCATATTCGCTGGCATCGCAATCCTCAGGGATGCTGATGGTGTATTCACCCGTCTCCGGCAGACTGACTCCGATGCTCTGTTCTGCATCAATGCTGATTGCAGAGAGGAGCGAGTAGCGTCCGCCATTGCGGGACGCATAGATCTGAGCATTCTGGCTAGTCATCCATTTCACGCCGTCGCTTCCCATGTCGAAGTCTGATTTCGCTTCCTGTGCCGGAACTGCGTTCAACTGGAGTTGGTCATCTACAGGAGTGCCGTTGCCGGCTCTGCTTGTTCTGCTGCTCTGGGTGATGGCGATGTCGAGCGCTCTGGTTGCTTGATAGGCGGTTGTCGCCTTTGCTTCCGAATGGTTTACTATCACGCTTTCTGAATTCTCCAGAGTGGCAGTCTGTGTAAACACGGCATCCATTGCTGGGATGTAGCCATCCGTTGAATTACCCGTGTTAGAATCATAGGTGTTGATAGCCTTGTAGCTACCGTTTTCTTCGCATTGGTAGATGACTCTGCCATATTCCATATCGCTATAGTTCATGGCGCAGAGATAAGGCGAACCGAAGAGATTCCACCCCATGTTCTCCTTGTGGGTGAACTTCGTGCCGCTACCATCGCTGCTCGACCACGGCTGCTGGTTGTTGTTCTGTACCAGCGTAATCTGCCCTAACTGACTACCGTTCTCTGTGTAACTGTTTCCATAGAAACGGACGGTCTTGTCGGTCTTTGCTTTCATTCTTAAACCTGCGGTAAAGTTTCGCTGGTTGTCTACGCCCTTTACCCATGCTTTACTCTCGCTTTGGTCGAATTTATAGTCGTACTTGGCACGAGTAGCTGCATTATAGTAGTAGGCGATTACACTACCATCAGCAGGATTGTTTGTACCTTCCACCTCCATATTGGTAGCCTTGAATGGCATGGAGAAGAAGTTGGTTCCTGCCTTCAGGTTTCTTTCCACTGCAAAGTTGGTGAGGTTTACATAACTGTTGTTGCCTCTTAAACCAGCGTGGTGCTTCAAGAGCAGGAAGCCTGGGCTGAACGGATTCGTCTCTGTATAGAAGCCATTGTCGAGTTTCAGCTCCTTGTCTACTGCCATGACATAGACCACAGATTTACCGTGAGGATAATCGTCCTGGTTTGCTGTAGCATCGTTTGTCAGATACCAAGTCTCGAAACATCCGTTGTCTACGTTGTCTCTGATGCGTTGGTTGCCAGCAAGTTCATGGTCGTGCATTACCTTTTTGATGCAATCATTGGTAGCACTTGCGTCTGTGTTCGCATTGATGTCTTTTGAAGTCTCGTCAAGCTGGTACTTCCAGTATTCATCTTTCACATATTTATTATAGGTGGTTACAGATGATCTGTTGGCAGCACTACCATCTGGTGATGGTAATGTGCCAGAAGCAGTTACATTGACGGTCTTCACATTCTCCACGGTTCCTAAAGCCAGACTGTTGTAGAGCAAACCACTTGCATCGCCTGTTACCTTTGCATTTGCATCGAGGATAGAGGTGGAGAGCATGCTGCTGCCTTGGAGACTGACGTTGCCCGAAACCTTGAAACCATCTACAATACACATTCTGGTATCAGTAGTTCCGCTGTTGAGTGTCAGCCCATTGATGGTAGATTGACTGGAAGACTCGATGATTCCTTTTCTCTGAGTAAGGAGATCCTTTACGATAGCTTCTGGTTCTGTTTTAGAACTCTTTTCTTCGCGCATCGAACCAAACATCTTGACGCCTGGCATGCTGATATTCACGTTATCAGCCTTCAGGTTTCTATCTACGAAGACGTAGCCATATTTGCCTTCATTCTTGTTGGCATAAAGTTCAGCCAGGTTGATGGCACCTTGCAGGTCGTTGGTTGGGTTATCCCAGCTTTCACCTGTTCCTGCAACAGCAGAACCTTCTTTCACATAGATAATCGGAATCATCTTCGTGTCGCACTCGTATGCACCTATATCAATGTTGTCGCCAATCAGACGGGCGGTATTGCTCAAGTCCTTTTCAACAGCCCATTCCTCATTGGTAAATCCAATTTCATCTTTATATTTTTTTACATCGCCATTGTTTAGTAACAATAAACTTGGGCGAATTCTGTAGTCTCCATTTTCTGGATCAACAAAGTTAGGACCCTTCATGATATCTGTGTTTGATATATTGTTATCTATCAATACATTATGATATTCCCCATCTGTTTCCATATTTTGAACAGTGTTTCCCCAAGCGACAGAATTATAGACACTATTCATTCCTTTTACAGCTATTCTACCATTGTTTACAAAGGTTGCATTTGCGATATGCATACCATCTGAGTTAGTTGTATACAATGCGTCTTTAGTACCATCGGCAAACAGTACACTCCACATTCTTACACCTAATGAATTAGGGTTTGTTATGTAGAAGGCTGTTCCGTTATTCTTTCTAAAGGCACAATGATGGAGCTTCATTCCTTTTCCCGTTCCGGCTTGAACCTCATTAACCATCGCATTTACTCCCACACCGCTCTGGTTCTGGAATGTGAAACCGGAAATCGTTACCGGCTTACCATTCGTTACGATATTGAGCAGGTTCTTGGTTTCGCCTGCCTTGGCAGGGTTCTCAATGAGTACCGAAGGCTTGCTGAAGTCTTGCACCTCTGTATCGTCTGCATTTTTCGAGCCCGTACAGCCACCTACAAGTTCTATCGATTCTATAAACTCAGCCTTGTCGACTTTGTTTACAATGAGAGAAAAGGCATCGCCGCCAGAGTAGGTTGGCGAATAATAGGTACCTCCACGTACAAACACCTTTCTCTTGCTGTTGGTTGTAGAACCTGGTGTGGTGCTACCTGAAGGGTTAGCCATGGCAATGATGGCACCACGGAGGTCGGTGCTTTGGTTATCCCAACTGCTACCATCGCCATTTCCTTTCTCTTCCGTTCCGATATAAACCTTTTCAAGGTCTGTAAACTTGAATACATACTGGAATTCATACATACCGATATCGATAGGCTTTTCTGCTATATCACCTTTCTCGTCTTTCGGACCTACGTATCTGTTGTATGTACCGCTGACAGGACGGATGTACTCAGATGGATAACCATATTCCTTAAGGCGAGTATTGTGCATACTCCACCATTTCTGATATTTACCTTCCTCGTTTGCATCGTCTGCATCCTTCTTTCCGTCTCCTGCATCCGTAAGTACAGAGATAGCCTGAGGATTCCATTTTGCATCCGGTTTATAGCCTTCGTACCCCTTTGTGGTTGTAGGTTCTGTGAAACGTGGTCCATCCGATGCGATATTCTCCTTGCTCAGCTTGATGTTGCGATCCGTTGCTGGAGAAACAGTAGAAGCAGGTAATTCATCCCAGGCGCAGTTGCGCATGTGCTCTCTCCTGAGGAGCACACTATTATCTGTAGATTCATTACCCCAAATGGCGGTATTATATAATATAGGTGTAATCGTACCGCTTGTCACCTCGTTCTCCACATGGATGGCTCCATCTTGCTTTGCCTTGTTGTTCACGATGAGGCTGTTTACGATGTAGGCATCCTGATAGTCCGCAGCCATACTGCCAGCATCGTTTGCTCTACGGATATAGATGGCTCCGCCTTGCGAATTTTTTGTGCCCGTATATTTGCCATAGGTCACATCATTGTTGGCTAAGAGCGAGTTGACTATATGCAGGTTTCCATTCACTGATTTTGTGAGATAGAGATAGATGGCTCCACCCTTACCTGGTTCGGTGACTTCATCCTGACTAGCCTTTTCTGATACGTTACTGTTACCGCTGATTGTACTGCCGATGATGTCTAGACTCGCATTGTTTACATAGACAGCTCCGCCATGCAGACCGGAGTTTTTGATCAGTCGGCAACGGTTCAATGTATAGTTCACGCGGTTGGTGTAGATAGCGCCTCCACGACCAATCTCGGCAACTTCGTTAGTTCCTCCTTCTTCTGTCTTCAGCTGTGTTAAGGTCTCACCATTCATGATGGTAATACCGTCTAATACGACTTCATTGTTAGAAGTAGCCGAAGCACCTGTGACACTTGCCTTACTGTAAATCACATGATATACATTACGCTCCTTTTCCGATGCCTTGATGTCACCGGAAAGAATCGTAGGATTTGAAAACTCCCATGGCTCTATCAGACCGTTCTTGTTGTTGTCGGTCATGTCGTTGGCGTTGCGCTTTGTCAGAATATCTTTGATGTCTCCATCAGAAACCAAAGTCTTGTCTCCAAAGCTGGTAAACTCATCTCCAGTTATTTTATTTCCTGTAGTAGGATTAACAGGAGTTGAAGAATACAGGTCATTTTCTGAGAAACTGCCGAAGATGTCTACGTTCACAGGGATGGTGAAGCTCTGCAAGCGACGGTCTATCGTGTTCTGCTCTGGCGAAAGATCCTTGTTCTGTCGCATCTTGCTCGGCTTGTAGGTTCCGCCTGTCATCAGAATTTCGAAGTGGGTAGCCTCGGTAGCTACTTTCTCTTCTCTTGCCTCATTGATATAGTCGAGGGCTGCTTCGAGACTGTTGAAAGGAGTCAGGAAGGAGCGGCCATAATACTTTGCCTTCTCTTCTTCAGTTACAATCTCACCACCTGTCTGAGAAACGAACAGGCGCTTCAGCAGCTTGTTCTTGTCAAACGCAGGCAGGTCAGATGTGTATGCACCTGCTGTTTGCTGTTTGGTCATGCTTCTTTCCTTGCCGGTAATATCATAGTTGCTGATGCCGTAATTCTTCCATGCAGTTACGTATGCTTTCTCAACTCCGTTGCCAATCAATGGAGAATAGGCACGAGGTTTGAAGATTTTGTTGTCGTTGAAGTAACTGTCCAGGTCGCTGGTCATCTCCGTGTTCATTCTGTTGGCAGGCAATGCCATCTTCTCTACGAAACAATAGTTGTATGGGTAGAATTCTTCCGTATATGCCCCCTGACCCTGTGCTTGCAGATAGTCGAATGCCTTATAGTTCACATCACCGCTGATGTTGTTGTCGGTCTGTGCCGTATTTCCCCAAATCACGGAGTTACCGCCAATCAGGGAGTTCTCTTCCTGGTAGATTCCGCCACCGATGGTTGCCTCGTTTTTGGCGATGGTGCATGAGATGACGTAGGCATGGTAGTTCTTGATGTCTTCATTCTTGTCGTTGGACCGAAGTGCATAAATGGCACCACCTTTCTGTGCCTTGTTTCTTACGATGACACTACCGCTTACGATGCTACCCTTCAGCAGCATGAGAGCACCGCCTTGGGTTGCCTGACAGTCGGAAATTTCACAGTTGCGGACATGTGCCATTCTTGGTACAATGGCTGCACCACCCATACTCTTGAAGCCCGACTTGTCGCTAGCATTACCGTCAATCAGGCGACAGCCATCTATGATGGTATTGTCTGTCAGGGCAGTGGTATTGTAGCCGTCATAGTCGCCCGTAGGCCATTTGCCGAAGCACACGGTGTGGTAGCCGTTCACCTCCTGGTTAACGGCAGAACCTTCTTTTACTTCGGTCTTCGCACTTAATACCGTCTGGTAAGTGCTGATACAGTCGCGCTTGTCATTATCCCAATTGGCGGTACCTTCTTTCAGCTTTCCTCCTTCCTGGTCGCCCTCATAGTAACCACCCATCAGACATACTCCGTTAGGAATCAGGAAGGTGTAGCTCTGCGGGTCGCTAGGGTCTGCCAGCGTATTGGCATGATAAGTAAAGCGCTTTCCGGTTTCATCAGCCTGATAGCCTGCTACTTTTACATACACCTGATGCTTTTGGCTATTATCTGTGATGCCCTGGTTTGCAGTTTCAAATTTCTTGCCAGCAGCAGTCAGCACGTCCTGCAGCTTGTCAGCACAGGCAGCGTTTTCCGGACTGTCTCCACTTCGGTTTCCCCATCCGTTCTGGGTTACATAATAAATGTAATCCACAGTACTTCCGCTGTTTGTCTTTTCCTGTGGTGCAATGTTGGCAGTATTGTCAGCCTCGTAGGCACCGATATCAATGGCGCAGTCCTTGATTCGGTTGGTATAGTCCATATCGGTTTCCGGAAGGATGATTCCATTTCCTACATTTGTGGTTCCACCATTCAGACACTTGTTGCCCGTCAAACCACCCGCCTCGTACAGACGGAAGTTGTTCTTCAGGCGGGCATTGCGGAAGCGGAAATTGTTTCCACTTTCGTAGGACTGGTCCTCAAATGGGAAAGCCTGAGCCTTATCTCCTGTGAAGTTACCATCGCTTTCCTGGAATTTGCTGCTCAGGTCATTACTGTTCATATAACAGTTGTGGGATGGATTCATCTTGCCAGATGCTGCAGAGTTTACCTGATCTGTGATGCTTTTGCCGTTGTTGTAATTATCATAGATGATACAGTTGTAGAGTGAGAGCTGTGAGTTAACTCCAGTATTACTGTCCTGCCAGTGATAGATGCCGGTTCCGTTTGTCGCCATATTGTAGGCGATGGTATTGTTGTAGAACTTGGCACTCTCCAGGAAGATACCTCCGCCACGGCAGGTTCCGTTATAACAGCGGTTGTTTGCCACGACAAGGTTGTAGCCGGTGCCTTGAATCATATAGGCTCCGCCTCCATAACTTTCACTGCTATTGGCATAACTCAGGTTTCTCAGCAGATAACTGTTCGAAATCTTACTGTTCTCTCCGTCCATATACAAACCGCCACCACGTACGCGACCGCCATGGTTGAAGTTGTTGACGATGATGAGGTTTTCCAGTTCTACTCCTCGGAATACGCGCACACCGGCTCCTCCGTCACGGTTGGCACCAGGATAGTTGATGATGTAACCGTGACGTACAGAGAAGCCATCCCATTTGGCATACTCGTAATCCTTGTAGTTGATGTTGTCTATCAAGTTTCCTTTATAGCGTACGGCATTACCATCTGTACGTGAGGAGTTTCCATCACCCGATGGTGACCAGGTAGGAAGACAGACGTCTGGCTGATACAGTACATAGTGGCGCTCAGTATTTCTACTGTTCATCAACGTTTTTGTAAAGTCATATTTAGAGCCATCTCCAGAATTGTTCTCCTGATACCACATTTCCTTATCTCCGTTTTTGAAGTATACAGGCGATTCCTTTCTAATCTGGAGAATGGTTTCATACTTAGTCTTGTCCAAAGTTTCGTATTCCTTACGTGCCGGTACGTATTGTGACAGCAGCGGATGGCGGTCGTCTTCTCCAGGATAGCCTTCGTATGGAAAACCGCCTATTACCTCCACCTTGTCTCTGACAACAAAGCCTTTGTAGTCTGTATAGACGCCTGCACCTACCCAAACTACTACCCGGTCTTTCTTGTCTGTGATATCCTTATTCAACTCTGCCGCTCTTTCCACAGCATATTGCAGACCGCTGATGTAACGCTCCTCTCTGTTGTTGGCAATCTTGTTATAGGTGCCCCAGCCAGAGAGTAACTGCTTGTTCTGGTTACCTGAGTTTGTCCAGAAATCGCCGTAAGAATCTGTTTCAGAACGATACTTGCCTTTAGCTTGACTATAATCTGTATTGTCAATAGTGGTGCTAAGCAGCGTTTTGTCACTCTGCTTTACATAGAAATTATTGCCCGTTCTATCCTGTGTATTATCACACATAGCGTTACCGATGATAGCCTTGTCCCAGCTGCTTCCGTCATATTCGGTATTTGATTCATTCAGAAGATTGAAGTCTGGGTTACCGTCCTTGTCGTCATCATTGGCATCGCTGATGCTATCATAATTCTTGTTGTATGAACGCACGTAGATAATCTTTCCTGCTTTTGGCAGGAGAGCTTCGTATGCACCCAGGTCAGGAGCACCACCTAGGTTGCGGTCTTCGCCGGTGATGTCCTTGGCTGTTGCGTTGCTAGCTTGAGCGCTGTTGATGATTCTACCTGCTTCTGCTGAACTGGTCAATGGTCGGAAGGATGAATAGCCTCCGTAATATACGTTGCCGCTCATCCGGGCACCCACTTCATTGGTTGGGTTGCTGAAGTTCATGGCTCCGTTTTTTCCCAGAGTGTTGATATCCATGCTGTTCTTGCATTCCGAACCATCCCATGTGCCGTTGATGTTCAGTTTGTTTCCTACAGCATACGAGGTTCTCTTCACAAGGTCGTAATCTGGTGCTACTCCCTCATTGTTGATGATGCTTACATGGTTGAGTGTGAGAGAGTTGTTGCTGCCTTGGCTTTTGTTCAGATAGATGATGGAAGGCAGCCCCGAAGAACTTGGATTAAGCGGATCCTTACTCGTATTGTTATTGATGACGCAGTTTTCCAGTTCCAATTTCACATTCACGGCATCCGGCATGGTAGCGATAGCACCGCCATCTGTCGCTGTATTGTTCTCAAAGATGCAATTCTTCAGCTTCACGGTGGTTGCTTTGCTGCTCTGGTCCATGCTACCTATCAGTACGCCGCCACCATAAGGCATGTAGGCAGTACCGGCAGCGTATGCATGGGTAAAGGCATAGCCGTCGATGGTGATGTTGGCACCCGCTTCGATGCGGACCAGATGGTAGAGTCCCTCGTTGAGTTCTGAACCGCTGAGGTTTCCGTTCAGCTCGGTGCGGTATTTGATAGGGTCGCGGTCTTCATCTTTTGGATTCGGATTTTCTGAATACTCCGGATAACCGCCATACACGGTAACAGGAAGTACGCAAGGTTGAATGTTAAAGGTGCATGACCTGGCGTCAGTTTCCTCGAACGTGTAGGCAATCTTCGGTTCGAAGATACCCTCACGACCGCAGATTTCAAACTCCCATCCGCTGTTCTTCTCAATAGGGAAATCCTCTGGTGTAGTATTGCCCATGGTAACTACCTTGATATTGTCCCCATCCTTGATGTCGGCAAGATAACCGAGAATTTCATCTACAGATGATGAGGTATAGCTCTTTTCCCACGACTCTCCTGTTCCGTCTACCAGTTCTCGTGAGCGGTCAAAGTAGATGCGCAGACGTTTCTTGCTATCATTCTTTTCAAATACAAGGTCTTGGTTGTCAGTCATATAGGCTCCTGCTGACGGAACCGAACTGATAGCCTTTCCGCTCAGGTCTATTTTTGGCTGATACAGGTAGGAAGATGGCAGGAGGGCATAGCTGATGCCCACGTTGCGCAGTCGGGTACCTTTCACGGTTTCCCAGTAATAGTTCACCGTCTTCATGTCTGTAAGCACGCCACGTTTCTCGTTGAAGGCTTCCACCGTGTTGTAAGGTGCTTCTGTACCCATCACGAAACCCTTGCCTGAGTAATATGTGTTGATGGAGATGGTTCCGCTCTGATAGGTGTTGGTCCATTTGGCTGCATTTACATCCGAGATGGCGTTGTTGTAGAACTGTACACTTGCTTCTGTTGGGTTGGCTGCATAAATCTGTGCCATGGATGCTGAGTTGTTGCTGGTGCCAGACTTGTGCCGGAGCAGCGAGTTGTTCCAGATGACATTGTTGGCAAGCAGACCCTTCTGGGCAATATACACACCACCCGTATTGGATGACAGCTTGTCAGCAGGATCAGAGGTGTTGTTGGTATAGTTGTTGACGATGGTGTTGTTAATCACCAGTCCGTGACCATCCAGATACACAGCACCATTTCGGGTACTGGTATTGTTACTGATTACCGAGGTGGCAAGAATCTGATAATAGGCTTTCTCCGTGTTGCTAGCGTCACCATTCAGATATACACCCGCTCCCTGATAGGCAGAGCAGTTGGTTACCATGCTTCGGGTGATGAAGCCGGCTTCGTCTATATAGATACCTCCGCCCTGATAAGCCGAGCAGTTGTATACCAGGTTACCTTCCGTCTGTCCGTTCTTGCAGTAGATGCCGCCGCCACGTGGCTGGGTGTTTGTGGCTTTCTTCATGCCAGGGTTGCAGAATCTCACGGTGCAGTAGCGCATTCGGGCTGACGGGTCATTGATATAAACGCCCGCACCACAGTCTGGGTCGTATTGGGCAGCGTTCGTTTCGTTATATTTACCTCCCTCAATGGTGAAGCCTTCAAGATATACTTCGTCGGTAAAGGCATTTCCTCCAGGCAGGGGAGCAAACCATACCACATGGTAGGAACCGCTGGTTTTTATGTTCCAGGCTTCGTCAGTGTTATTCCAATTAGCGTCGCCGCTTCCAGTGAATTCCGCACCTCTGATGATGGATTCCTTTTCCCATCCCCATGGCTTTAAATTCTTGGCTTTCTCTATGCGTTCTGAACGACTTTTCTCATTTCCCTCAAAGGCACCATAAACGCTGATGCCATTCTTCATCAGTAGGGATACCGGGGCTGATGAATCATCGGCAAGAATTCGGTCTTTTACCACATAGGTTCCGGCTGCTACCCAGACTTCGCCTTTCTCGCCTGGTGCCTTTTCTGCCAAATCGTTGATGGCCCACTGGATATCGTCCGTGGCATCATTCCATGTTGATCCGTCGCCCTTTCCCTCTTTCTCTGGCTTCACGTATCTGATGCGTCCTGCCTTCATTCGGGCATACTCGTAGGCACCAATGTCGATGGTGCTTGTCTGGTAGCGTGTTCTACCCATGATGTCGGTAGAGGTTGTTTCCAGTTTTGCCGCAAAGTTGGTGTAGTATTCCAGCTTTCCCTTGTTCAGAAGGGCAGAGGTTTCCTCAAAAGTGAAGGCGGTGCTGTATAATTGCTTCAGATTACTGCTGAACGAGAAGTCGTAACCCTGGTTCACGGCACTCTGCTTGAACCAAGGGGCTGGCTCTGTGCCGTGGTTCTCGTTGCTGATCCATACGTTTCCATTAGCATCGGTATTGGCTTGGGTATCGGTAACTTCTACTTCCGGAAAAGCACAGGAATAGAAGGCAGGACGGCTGTCTTGCTTGCTGAGTGCAGTGGAATGCCAGAGCACGGTGTTGTAAACCGCTCCGCCGCCATTGCTGTTTGATGCCCCGTCTGTGGTGAGGTCTGCGGCCGATACGGTGTTGGCAATAACAGAACAGTTGACGATTTTCGATGTGTTCGAAAGTCGGATACCGCCGTTCGTATTGTTGTTGATGTTGCAGTTGTAGACGGTGGCTGTTCCGTCTATCCACATACCACCACCTTCGTTTTCGCTGGTGCCTCGCTTGCCTGCCACATTATTAAAAAAGCTGCAGTAGCTGATGGCTGACTGCTGGTTGGTACAGGAATTATCTACATAGATGGCACCGCCGCGCATGCCGTAGTTGTTCGCAAAGTTACATTGCGAAATACGGAAGTAACGGCTGCCGGCATTGTTGTCGTTGCTGTTGTTCACCACGTAGATGCCGCCGCCTCTGCCATTTGCAGAGGTGTTCTCTCCACTGGCATTACCTGCTGCGATGAGGAAACCGGAAACAATGGTTGGCTTGTTGCCGTCGTTGGTGTTGTTCTGTGTTACGCCCATCTGGAGGGTCAGTACATGAATGGCATTGTCGGTGCGGGTGTTGTTCTCTGGATAGATAATCAGTTGCTGACTCGCCTGGTCGTTGGTGTTGATATCGCCCACCAGAGCCGTCTGATACTTCATCTGATATTTATGTCTGCCCGTAGGGAGATCGTTCTTGATGGTTTCGTCTCCTGCAAAACCTCCATACATGGCAACGCCCGAAGGGAGAACGAAGCCTCCCTTCGGTGCCTTGTAGATGTGGCCGGTAATGTCCTCGTAGCCTTTCACCCAGATTTCATCGCCAGCCTTGGCTTGGCTCAGCGCATTTTCCAGGGTGATAGCTTGAGCCCATGATGAGCCGTCACCACCGTCAGTTGCCTCAGCTGTTACATGATAGGTCTTGCTGCCCTGTGCGAACAGGGAGCTGACACAGCTCAGGAGGATGAGGACTGCTATGATTTTCCTGTATGTCGTATGTTGTATTCTCATGCTGAAAAGAGTTTTATATGTTGAAATTGTTGATCGTGATATTTTCCTTTGTGAGCTGAGTACCCGATATTTTTACATTGATCTTGTACCAGCGAGCTGGGATAAAGCCATCTTTCAGATTGCTCATGTCAAATGTTACGTTGTATTTCCCTGTCGTTCCTTCTTTCTCTGTGTCAAGCTTGAAGGTGAGGCGAGGAGGAATGGCTCCGTCTGGGAAGGTATAATGATATACTCTTCCGTTACGCTTGCTGATTTCCGAGGTGTTCACAAAGGTTGTGTGGCCGCTTACCGAAGTCCTGGAAGATACTTCTTGGTGGTAAAGGGTATAAAGGGTAGGGAAGAGTCTACCATTCCCGGAGCCGGAAATGGTTGATTCTTGATTTGCCGGTTCTCCGTGATAAGTAAACTGGCTTACTTTCACGTTGGTATATTTCAGATTTCCATCCTTGTCTTTCTCATAGGCTCCCTTGGCATCCCATTGGATGTCAATCTTGGCAGCCAGTCTGCCCAGTACCATGCGCCAGTATTGTTTGGTGTTGATATTGGCATTGATGTTTTTTTCTACTATTACTTCTCTGTCTGTTGTCAATAGCTGGTTCTTGTCCAGCTTGAGTGCATAGCCTGTGGCTACGCTGATAAACTTGGCTATGTCCGTAGTGCCGCCGCTTGGTTTGGCATAGTCGTTGCTAATCTGTAAGTTATAAATGTCTGAGTCATGGTTTTGACCGTCTTTTGCGATGCCGTCTAGCATTCCCTCCAGATTCAGTCCTTCTCCGTTACTGTAGGTAACCCCATAAACGTAACAGGTGCCTAGCGGCAGATACATCGTATAGGTGCGAAAGCCGTTGGCATCAGGTCCTGATAGGGTTGAGGTGGCATGGGTGACGAGGGCTTTTCTGTCGAATTCGTCCTTGGTATAGGTATCGTAATACACCATTTTCTGGGGGGCTGCATCGTGTATTTCGTCGCCTTGCGTCTTTTCCTTATAGGCAACGATGATGGTGAGCCGGTCCCAGTCTACCTTGTCGTTGGTGTCTGCTCCTGGGTCTCCGATGCGTGTGTTTGTCTTATCGGCAGGCACAGATAGGGTGAGCGAGATGGGTGCCAACGTATCCATCGGTCTCACCTCGTCCTTCTCGCTTTCGCTGCATCCTGCTAGCATGATAAGCGATAGTATCGCAAATATGTATTTCGTAATATGATTCATGTATCAATTCTTTATAGCCGTTGTATTCTTCACTCTTCACTTAAATGTCAATATCGTGACTTCCTCCTGGTTTCCAGTCGAGTTTCACGCTTACTCCTACTGATGCATTGGTAACAACCAGCGAACCGTCGGCTTTGAGTTTTGCCTTAATCAGTTTCAGCCTTCCGGCTTTCAGCGGTTCGTTCAGCGTGAGAATGGTTTCTGTATATTTGCCGTTTACCTTGGCGATGATGTGGTAGCGCCACTCTGCCTTGCTGGATGGGAAACTTACGGCATAGAGCGCATCGTGAGTCTGGTCTGAAGCTGTTGAAGCTTCGTTGATTCGCTTGGCTCTCACGATGGTGTTTCGGGATGTTGAGTAAATACTGTCGTTTACGAGAAAGTGGGTTGCCATTCCTTCTACGAATCCCCAGAGCTCGGCAGGTTTCACTTCTTGCTGGTTGATGACTACCGCTGCGGCACAGTTCGCCATATAGAGGGTGGTCTGCAAATCGTGGTCGAAATCCGTCTCGTTAATGGTGAGGCGGGAAGTGAACAGACCTATGTTGTGACTGTCGATGGTATCCTTCTGCTCCTGTTCCAGGGCGAGAGCCTTGCAGTCATTTGCTCCGGTAATCTTCACGTTTCTGGCGTTTCCGGTATTGGCGAGCGACAGGTTCTGGTAGTTGTTGCGAGGCAGATAGATGGTGTAGGATACCGAGTTGGCATTCATGACGTTAGCTTCGTGTCGGTAGAGGTCCTTTCCGATAAAGAAAGACAAATCATTGTCAAGGGCATGGTCGGTGAAGACCGTGCCGAGTTCCTGTTTCAGTCTGTTGGCGATGTATTGCTCCTCGGTGGTGTTGAGGTCAATGTCGATGAGGGTATGAATCTGTGTGTTGAGCATCAGATTATACTTGATCTTATATTCTTTGCCACACTTGCTCATGTCTTCATCGATGCATGAAGACAAACCGAAAGCGATGCTCAAAGTCATCAGAGCTATCAGAAATATTCTATATGATTTTTTCTTTCTCATTTTCCGTCCTCTATTAGGATTATAAACAGCGAAATCTACCCTACTGAACTTTCGTAATTTGCGAAAGCTCAGTAAGGTTGAATGATTAAAGTTCTACATCGAATGTAATACCTGTCTTCCAAGATAGATCTACTGCGAGACCTACGTTGATCTTAGAACTGCGCATATCAGGAATATGGTTGTAAGCCTTCTTCAAGTTTTGGATGGTGAAGTTGGCGATGGTTGTATGATCTTTTACGAAAACATGGTCTAAAGGCTCACCGGTAGGCTGAGTGATACCGCTGGCATAAGGATCCAATTCTCCTACCATATAGAACTTGCTGCCCTTTGGTATCAAACCATCAGCACCAAAGAAATCACTTGCGTTATTTTCTAACTCTATTGTGATATATACCTTGTTTTGTGATGTAGCAGAATTATCCTTATTGTCCAGAACCAAAGTATAGTTTGGTTCTGCAGTTCCTGTTACAGCTGCTGTCAAATTTGCGCCCTTATTCATATCACAATCATAAATTGTGTATTTGAATTCATTTGTTGTAACTGTATTTGCTGCTTCAAAATTCCAGGCAACCTGCTTTGGCTGACCACCAATTAAAATACCTGTAATAGGGAAACTGGTATCATCTACGGCAATGCTGTTGTCTGAATCATATTGCCCTTTGTCTTTAGCATTGTCTGTCAATGTATTACTTGCGCATTTTACAGTAGATTTGAGACAAGCAACTCCATATTGAACAGGATTTTTTAAAGCGACAAAACGGGTACTGCTTTCTACAGCATCTCCATAACTAGACCAATCTGCAGTATTGCCAATCCACTTGTTGTAATCTGGTAAGTCATTAACGGCTGTGATTTCATTATTCGATACCTTAACAGGAGAACTTACATAATATGCCAATTCTGAAGGATACGTAATGGTGGTATAATTAATGAGATTACCTGTACTTACTGTGCTGTTAACACTGAGATATTCGAATTTTTTGCTGGTGTCATTCCATTTAACCTTCGCTACACCATCTGGTAAGTATAAGTTTCTTGGAAAATCTTTGTTTTCCAGATTTGATAGTGCAGTAGTACAATTAGTAACAATTGCGTTAGCCATTAACTTGTCTTCTTCAACACCGGTATCACCATTAATTACTTTCTTTAAGTTCTCTATAAGGAGTTGGGCTGATTTTGCTGAACCAGAAGTCAATGCAATAAACTTTTTGTAACGTTCCTTCAGAGCTTTGCGCTCGTTGTCAGTTCCTAAATCAGAGTTATCTATTTCTGACCATTTTACGGTAGTTGTAGTTCCTGGCTTAGTCACACTTGTATTTGCAACAAGGTTCAATGCTGTCAAAATATCAGCTCCTTCTGTGCTGAAATCCTTATCTTTATTTACCTCGGTTAATGCAAAGTTGAGAGCTGATAATTCTGTAGCATCTGCAGTTGTACTTGCATATGGATTGCTTAAATAACCAGCCTGGAAGTTGGTTTTTGACTTCTTGTCAGCTCTTGCATACAATAGCAAATTCTTTGTACCTACAGGAATAGCAATGTCGCGGTATACGTTTCTCCATTCATCTTTGCTAGATGCATCTGCAGCATCACCAATAGGGATAGCCTTCACTGATGTTGCAAAGCCGGTAGTACCAGGTTCACCTTTAAATGCATACATCTGTGTATTTACCATGCCTAAAAAGTTTGCGCTGTTATCACCTGTGTTTTGGGTGTTAACATCAGTCATACGTGTGGAAATGCTTCCATTATTGCCCTTGTAAGGGATATTAATGTAGAACTGGGTCTTTACAACCTGTCCTGTCGCACCGGAACCACCTGTTGGCTCAATTGAATCTGAGGAGCAGGAAACCATTCCTGCTGCACTTGCAAGAAGCATCGCACTTGCAAAGCTAAAAAATCTGAACTTCTTCATAGTCAAGTTATATTTTATTTGTTTTTATTTGTTTTCTCTGTCTGCCCGATGTTGTAAACCAGCGATACTGCCACCTTGGTCGGCATAACGAAGGTTTTCGTCTTCTTCTCAATGGCGGTAGCGCATCTGCCATAACAGTTGTATTTGGTATAGCGTGTGATTCCCAATCCCAAACCAACAGCCGCCTCCAGATTCCAACGGTTTTCCTTGTCGAGTGCCCAGTCGTAACCATATACTACGCCTAGGGCTCCCATGTCGCCTTGGAACCTATGCTTTTTGAGATCTGGAAAAAGACCCAGTGGGAGGTGTACACCACCCGCATTGTAATGTGAGTAGAGTAAATTGGCTCCAAAGAAGTGCCCCAGGAACGGGCTGTCGAGCCAATATCGCATCTCTGTTTGTACGGCAATGTGCTTCAGTTTCTTGTTCTTGCGAAAAGTAAATGGGTTCCAACCTGTGGATAGATCTAGCGACCAGTGGTCTGATAACCTCTTTTCCACTCCGATGTTTGGTGTTGTGGTAGCCCAGTATGCTAAGTTCGTTTTCAAGCGCCAGTCTTGTGCTGATGCTGAAGTAATGAAAAGTGCTGAAACAAGAAGGAGCAATATGCGCTGTCCTTTGTCTGTATTCATTTGCTACTGTATTGTTTTGTTGATAGAAAAGTGTCTATTTTACGGTTTCCTATTTCTGTTTTTGTTATTAATCTAATTATTCTTTCTGCCACAAATATAGCGAAAAATGAGCAAAAGGACTTTCAAAAAAAGAAAAATCTGCCTTCATTTAAACTTCGTTAACTATAAATTTATAAATCTACCCATTTTTACCCCCCCCCATATTTTGCAAATTTTCACATTTCGCCATTCGCTTTATTTCGATTGCAAAGATACGTCTTTTCCGTTTTCTACCTATGCGATTTGTGCGATTTGCGTGGATTCGGGAAATAAAGTGCGAAAAATATCATGGAATCATTCAGGAGAATATCTCCGAAGGATAAGAACATAACTCCGAAAGATAGCAGAATATCTCCGAAGGATAAGAAATTATCTCCGAAAGATAGCGGAATATCTCCGAAGGATAACCCCAGAAGACAAATGTAGGTAATTCGATGATGAAGATATGGAAGCTGGGTTGTGGCAACGAGGTGAAGGGTGAAGGGTATATTTTAAATCTTATATTATATTCTTTTTTTAGGTTTTTTCCGATTTTTGACCCTAGGGTACTTTTTTGATTTTACCCTTTTTCCTTTACCCACGCGTACATATATAAAATAGAGTTTTCAAACCTTCACCCTTCACCTTTTTATTTAACATTTTGAGTGTCAAATAGTTACGGGTGAAGGGTGGTGAAGGGTGTTTTTCGCTTTTTATAAACATATTTTAAGGATTCAGCCCGTTTTTACATATTTTGGCGTTTGTTTACGATTCCGAAATGGGTATCTTTTTTTTAGAGGTTCCTCTTTTTTTGTGATCTCTTTCTACAGAAATCTCTTAGAATCCTTGTCTAAGCGGTATCCCTGGTGTATAAGCCGTTAAAATATTATCAGCGAAATAAAGTTAATGGCTATGGATAAGCGTAAACTTCTAAAATATAAATTAATGTGAAATTATTAGCAATTTTCTTCAAGTTTCGTCCCACACGCCCTTTCAGAGCGTGTGGTGCAAACTTGCGAAAGTTCAGTTATTAACAATTATTAGCAATTTTCTTCAAGTTTTGCCCCACACGCCCTGTTTTGTCCCACACGCCCTGAAAGGGCAGAAGCTCCTAGCCCAGGGCATCGCCCTGGGTATAATAGCAATCAGCAAGGCGCCCTGTAAGGGCAAAAGCTTGGTTTATTGCCCGGTATTTTAAAGCTTTTGCCCTTACAGGGCGACAGGTTTGCGTCCGTAATTACCCAGGGCGATGCCCTGGGCTAGGAGCTTCTGCCCTTTCAGGGCGTGTGGGGCGAAACTTCAGTAACCATTATTTATTGCGCGCTTGCGTATACGCCTAAGTGCGTGCACTGGCGAGCGCATATATATAATAATGTAAGCAGCTAAAATCTATTGTATAAAATCTTTATAGATGTTAAAAATCGACTAAAAAAGCAACTTTTTTGCGAAAAG
>JAJWOH010000034.1:0-29321 GCA_021635485.1 Segatella copri
TGTTTGATAAAGACAGGCTCACCACGCTGATTTTCAGATAATGTTGATTTTCAGACAAATAGCTCAAGTAATAAGAAACAAAGAAGGCAACAACTTGGGTCGTCATGCGACTTCCCTCGTTGTTGCCTTCGTAATTTAATGAATTAAAACTGCTTTTTCTAAAACAACTAACAATTAACCTAAAAACTTAAACCTAAAAACCTAAAATGAAAATCTATAAAACCTAAAACGAATTTTTAACAACTATATATGAAATCCCCAATCAGAATTTATCACGAAAACTCTCAGGGGACAGTATGAATTTCAAATGAAAAGGAGTTTTTACTCTCCTCTCTGATTTCGGAAGCCCCTTTGGCTCCCTACTGTTTTTACTCAGCTGTGCATTGCTGCCAGCCATTTTTTAATCTCGGCTCTTTTGGAGCCCTTCGCATGGCTAATCTCCGATTAAGCCAACTTGTTGTTAATAGCACCAACTTCAGCTACACATGCAACAACTACTGCGATAATCATTCCTAATACTAACATAATTTTTTCCTTTCTTAAATTTGTTATCTTAAATATACAATCTTGTAGTTTTACCTAACAAAATCTTAACTCTCTTTATTTCTTACCTCCCGAAGGAGGATTTCCATGCTTTCTTAGCTTCGTAGCTTATTTGCCGCAGTTCATTCCGAGGTTCATACCTGCGCAAGCAACTACTGCGAATGCTACTACTGCTACTGTCATTATCCCGAACATTACCATAATCTTTTTCCTTTCTTTTAACCTCTTAATCAGTCTCTTCGAGATTTTCTCAGAAGTCTTCAACCGAATCTCAGAACCAGGTCCCGAGCAGGTCTCAAACTTGTCTCGAATCGATTTCATAAGTTATCCTTACTGAATCAATCTTTTATCCTTTTTTCTTTTTCTGGTGCAAAGGTACAACTTTTTGTGTGCGCACACAAACATTTTAGGAGAAAAGTTTCAAAAAGCCTCGTTTTCTTGATTAAGGTCAAGAACATTTACATTCTCATTACAAAATCAGGCGTATTTTTAAGTTTTTGCCCTTCAGGGCGAGGGGCGTGGCATTTTACCACACCCCTCTTCACTGGCTCTACGCAGCCATTTCCGGCGTTCCGTAGTGCCCGTACTTGGCGATGAAACGGGCGGTCTTGGTAAAGGTGCCGTCCTCGTTCTTCATGATGAAGCCACGCTTCTTCCAGTTGCACAGCAGGATGGCAAGCTTCGTCTTGGTGCCATGAACCTGACAGATGTTCTGAATCTCAGTCTTGTCAAAGGTGTCATGAACGTAGAGAAGAAGATTGCTCACGCCCGGAGTATGACAGATAGAACGGTTGTCTGCATCTATCGCCTCCTGCATCTGATTGCCGAAGAAACGCATCTTGCACCACAGATCATACTTCACGCTCCATACGATGAAATCCTCTATCGCCTTCTCCCACTTCTCGCCATTCGCCAGATAAAGCACCATCGCGCGGCGGAAACCATTCGCCAGACCACGCTTGGCAAACTCGGCGTAAGGCTTGTTGTAGGCCAGCTGAGCCATCTCCATGATCTCATTCTCCAGGCGCTCGATGAGCTGGCGAGCCTTACGGCACTCCTTGAAACCGCTGGCTGCATTCAACTGCTGGATGTAAGGAGAAAGCTGCGACTTGAACTGCGCATCATAACTGCCCACCTCCGGACGCGGAGCGAAATCGGGACGGATGATGGTGGAAAGCGAAAGTCGGCTCACGGCTCCATCAGCCACCTCACGAACCGAGAAGAACTTCTGCGTAACGGCAATGGTGCTCGAAGCATTCCAGTTGAAACGGGTCTTTACGCGGGCTGTAACGCTCTTGGTTCCTACGCGCTCCTGGCCGTCCTCTGAATTGTCCCAGCAGAGGCGAATCAGCTGGCTAGGGTCGTTGAACTTCCTGAGCATGTCTACCTCGTCCATCTTGCAGTAGAGGTAAGCATCGCCAGCCTTCTGCACATCGTCGAGGCGCTGGATGTAGGCAGCGCGCGTCAGGTCGGGCGAAACGATGCGGATGCAGATGTCTTCGGGGCGCACAGGCTTCTTCTTGTTGTCGCCCATGGTGTTCACCTCGTCCTTCCATTCCTGCTCCTTCTGGCGGTTCACCTTATCCATCTGAACCAGGTCTTCGATGATGCAGTCAATAGGTCCGTTTACCAGCGATTTGCCCGACGACATGGCTGCAATGAGCAGATTCATCATCGCCGCCTCGTGCACCTGATTATCCGTGTAGCGGAAGGTTACGCCCTTGAGATGAGCGGCAAGCGGAGGGAAGACCGCCATTGCCACAGCCGCCTTGAAATCGGCTGGAACCTTGCTGGTGAGGAGCTTGATGAGCTTAGGCAACTTGGCTGGCAACTGAGGAGGAACATCGGCATAGATTCCCGCCTTCTCGGTGGCCTGCTTGGCAAGATGATTCTTGCGGGCAGTCTCTACAGCCAACTTCACCATATCCGGAATCACGGTAGATTGTGCCACCTTGCAGGCATTCTCTACGGTGGCGAACGCCTTCGCCTCGTCTTCGCCAAAGGTTTCTATTACCTGCTTAATCCAAGCCGCCTCACTATTACAGATGTATCTCAGCAGGCAGGCTTCGCGATAAATGAAGTTGTTGCGATTGCCGTGGGCAGGAGCGCCGCCCATCAAATCTACCAGCACCTTCACAATCTCCTCGTAAGGAACGCCGTCGTAGGTCTGCTCATACTGCACGGCATTGGCAGCCCATCTCGTCTTCTCCTCCTCGCTCTCGATGGGTTCGAAATCTACATCCATCGTACGGCCGTCAATATCCAGTCCTCTCTTGCGGTAAGCCTCACGGTATTCAGCCACAGCCTCCTTATCCAGGCGCTTGTACCAGTCGTCGGCAGTATAAATCTGACTTGCCGCATCGGTGATGAAGATGATGCGCTCCGGGGTTACGCAGCTAGGGTCTTCGGTGGCGTGGATGAGTTTACAGAAGGCACTCTGAGCCTCAGCGATGGTCATTCCTACCGGGATGCGGATATCGATGTGGGCCTTGTTGCGTGCTGAGCGCTCGATGTGGAGCACCTTTCCCTTCCAGAGTTCAATGTCTTCGGCTGAGAAGATTTTCTCTCTGAAGAGCTTCTCTGTAGGCTCATCAAACATTCCGTTCAGCAGAAGGGCGTTCTTCACCGCCGGCTCAACCTCCTCAGGATTATCAATGTCTACGGTTGTCTGGAAGGTGAAAGCCTCCGGGTCGATGAACTTCTGGGCGCGATGGTCTTCGAGGAAGTGGAAATAGTGAGGTGAGCGGAAAGGCAGCTGCTTCTTGAGGTCAGAAATCTTCCGGTCGAGCTGCTGGTAGGTTTCGCCTGCCTTCATCTCCTCCTGCTGCATCATCCGGTTCTGCTGGGCGGTGAGGTCACGAATCTGACCTACGAGCTGTGCGAGCCAAGGCTGCTTGGTAAGTTCGGTGTAATAATCGAGGAGATGGGATGAAATCTGTCCCATGTTCGCTCTGCGGTTAGGGTTCATTGCGATGAGACGGCTGCTCATCTGCTTGCATTCATCAAAGGTTAATGATTTTTGTGTCATAAATCTATATTTTTTTAGTTGTAAAAGACAGGCTCTTTTTGCAGAAACCTGCCGCCTCCATTCTGAAAAGCGATGCAAAGATAAACAAAAAAAAAGCCGTTTGCAAGTTTTTTCTGAGGTAAAAAAGTAGGGGTATAAAGAGGGGTATAAAAAGGTATAAAAGTATAAACAAAGGGTATAAGAGGGGTATATTAATACCCCGCTAACTATCATCTCCCGCCATCATCTCGTCATCTTTCATGGTGTTCGAGACTGGCACTTTCTTATCCACCAGTTTCGGCAAGATTTCCTTCAAGTTCACATTCTCCGAACTGGCTGTTGTTCCCAAAATCATCTTGAAAGCATTCACGATATCACAATAACGATTGAATCTTTCCTTGCTTACCGAGCCCAACTCACCTGAATCAAGTCTCCACCACTCCAGAGCCGCATATTCGAAAGGTGCAGATTTCGCCTGCGTAAGATCCTTCCATTTGCAGAGCGGAGCACGCTCTGTATTCTCCGGAGGTAGTTTTTCGTATAGGTGGGCCAGATGTTTGCAGAAGGCTGTAGGAGTTTCCATATTAAATAGCCCCCACCCGTTTAAGAGTCGGAACACAGGGAACCAGTCGGATTGCTTTTTCACCAGCAATTCAGGACAGCCTTTTTTCTTATAAACCGCTATCTTCGGAATTACCAAATCAACCAGTTCCATGAATTTTTCTTTCTTCACTTCGTTCGAAGGCTTGGCACCCACCGCCTTCATCGCCTTCAGCGACTCCTCATTGCCGTGCTTGCCCCATTGCTTCACATCGTCCACCCTACCGTTCATAATCATCAGCACGATGCCCGAGAGCAGCTGGAGCATCTTCTTTCTAGGCACACGCTTATAGAACACCTGACGGAGGAAATCTACCGGGTCGGCCTTGAATGTTGGGTAGAGATTGTGGGGGAAGGCGTGCAGCTGCTGTTCTATGGCGTCCAGCTGGTCTTTATAATCGTAGGTGCCCGTCTGCTTCTTCTTGATGGCATTCGGGGCTTCTACGAAGAAAGAATAGGCCGCACGCTCGCGGTAAGCCGAACTGGTGATGAATCCCATCTCGGTAAGCAGAACGGCCCGGAGGCGCTGCAGTTCATCATCATCTATCTGCTCCAACTTATGAAGGATGCGGTTCCTGGCCTGCGTCATTTCGCGGGAATAATCGCTGCGCTGGATTTCGAGGAAACTGCTGAGGCGCTCTCTAGCCTCAGAAAGGCAATCAGAAAGCTCCTCGCGCAGCATCGCCTCTGTTTCTGCATCAAGAGAACTGTTCTCTGACTCAGAAGAGGTTTTATCTGATGCAGAAGAGCCTTTATCCGAAGCGCCTTCAGAGAGCGTATTCCTGAGGCGGATGATGCTGTTGATGACGCCTTCGAGCATCATGGTGCTGTCGCTGAAGCGGGTGAGCTGTTCGATGGGCAGCACAGGACCGGAGTATTGCCAGTCATCATAAATCTTATCATCGTATATTTCGCGGCGCGCCTGCTCCATCTCCTCTTCAGAAACATCAGAGAGCGCCCTCACCGTGAGCTGCAATCCAGCCTTATCGCCCTCGTTCTTGCTGTTGCAGCCTATGCAGCGGGTGCGCAGGTTCCGCTCCTTACGGGCGATGATGAGGGCGCGTACGTCCTCGCCTTCCAGGGCTGAAACATAGCCTATGAGCTGCTGTTTGTCATAAGCTTTCACCGCCAACATGTCGAAGGTGTTGGCGTCATCGGGTACGAGGCAGATGGTTCTCCCCTCTGCTTCTTTAGCATACTCTACCTCATGGCCTTTCACGTCATTATGGGTGAGTCCTACGATATGGAATGTGAGATTCTTCATTTTATGTTGTTATTATTGTTTTTACGTTTGTTTGCAGTCAGGTTACAAAAGTAAGGTTTTTCGGTGAAACCACCAAGCATTCTTGTTTAAATTTCCTAAAAGAGGGGACGGAGAAGAGGGTGTTTTAAACTTCGGTTAGTTTATAGATGATAGTTTATAGCAATCTTGCGAACGGCTACGCCCTATCAACTGTTAACTATAAACTATTAACTTGTTGTTGGGGGGTTAACAGGGTTAACAGTTAACAGCCGTTTTTTGCATGGTCCCCCTCGCGTACCTTATTATATAATAATATATATATACTTATTTTTATATAAGTGTGTGGATGGAAGTATGCATTTTTGGGGTGTTAACTGTTAACCTGTTAACCTTTCCCTCTCAGAGCGCTCCTCTTCCATCAGAACGCCCTCTTTCCCCGATGCCTGTTAAAGAAGACTGCCTGAGCCTTGGCAGAAAAAAGTTCAAACTCCCTGCTACAGTCCGTTTTACGGGCTTATATGAAGGCAGGCACGAGGCATAAATGATGACTGGCACGAGGCTTAAATGATGGCTGAAAAGGGGCATAAATGATGGATCACGAAGGGGATGGATCATGCATCGCGAGGGAAGAAATATTGCGTCGCGACGGAACGGGGAATGCATCGCGATGCAGAAAAAAGGGCTTTTTAGAGCGGAAAACTATGAGTTGCGGGGCAGAAAACTATGAGTAAGTTTTGTTAACGGGGGAAGGCGAGGCTTTCATAAAATGATGGTTTTGCACCCTCCATTAAGCGTTTTTACTCAACGTACTGAGTAATTTTACTCAATGCACTGAGTAAATTCAGCTCAACAACAGGATAAAAAAAAGAAAAACAGATGATTTAAGATTATTAAAGCCTTAAAATCGCTATTTATACAGAATATTTCCTATCTTTGCAGCATCTTTCAGTACCGAAAGTAGAAATTACTCAATCGACTGAGTAAAATTACTCAATGCACTGAGTAAATTGATAACAAAAAAAAGAAAAAATAAAGCAAAACAACAATTATAACATCAGAAAGGAGACCGGAATTATGTATAAAAGAAGCATTTACCACACGATTATCAAGCGACTGGAAGAGCACAGAATGTTCATCCAGGTAGTGATGGGACCCCGACAGATAGGCAAATCTACCGTTGTTAAGCAGGTGCTCGACGACCTCGGGAAGCCTTATCTCCTCTATTCTGCCGACACCATCCCCAACACATCACCAAAATGGATAAGTGAATGTTGGGCAAATGCCCGGTTGCAGATGCGCGCACAGCAGCTGGAAGAAATGATTCTGGTGATTGATGAGGTGCAGAAACTGAAAAACTGGAGCGAATATGTAAAGAAAGAATGGGATGCAGACTCGCTCAATCATATCAACCTCAAGGTAGTACTGCTCGGTTCTTCAAGAGTTTTGCTGGAGAAAGGTCTGGCAGAATCGCTCATGGGAAGATACGAGGAAATCAGGATGAGCCACTGGAGCTATCCGGAAATGAGAGAAGCCTTCAACATGTCGCTAGAACAGTATATATATTATGGTGGCTATCCGGGTGCCGCACAGCTCATAGAAGACGAAGAAAGATGGGGAAACTACATGAACGGAGCCATCATCGATGCAACCATCAACAAAGACATCCTGATGGATTCGCCTATCAGCAAGCCTGCCCTGCTGCGCCAGACATTTGAGTTGAGCGTAGCTTATTCGGGCAAGATACTCTCGCTCACCAAGATGCTGGGAGCCCTGCAGGATGCAGGCAACACGGTGACGTTGGCTGGATATCTGAACCTGCTAGGCGACAGCGGACTTGTAACAGGACTTCAGAAATTTTCTGTAGATATGGCCCGCAAGCGTGCCAGCATCCCGAAATATCAGGTTTACAACAATGCCCTGCTAAGCGTTCTGAGCGGATTGTCGTTTAAGGAAGCCGTAACTGACAGCAAGCGATGGGGACAGTTTTTCGAATCAGCCATAGGAGCTTATATCATCAGCGAAGCCTTCGTCCATCGTTTCGAGGTTTATTATTGGCGCGAAGGCAATGATGAGGTTGATTTCGTTCTCAAGAAGAACCAAAAGATTGTAGCCATAGAGGTGAAGAGCAATGGCGAAACTAAGACAACCGGCATGGAACGCTTCCACAAGCTCTTCAATCCGCTAGCCACCATAGTTGTGGGCGAGAATGGCATTCAGCCTGAGCTGTTCCTCAGCATGGATCTCAGAAAGCTTTTCGAATAAAGAAACTAAAAATGCCTGCTAGAGCAAATTTATCTCTAGCAGGCATTATCATATCGGGCTTATTATTTTCTCACATACTTACGAACGGAACCATCGGATTTTTTCTCGATGACAATGCCGTTACTAGTAGCTATGCAGCCATTAATACCATATGTTAAAGATTTAGAATCCTTACTAGTCAAGACATTCTTGATACCAGAAACTTCACTTTCCTCTACATTGGTAAAATATTTCCAAATTGGAGCTGTCTTATACGCCTCCAAACTTTCCTTAGGAACAATCAGTTTACAATTGTCGTAGGTGTCTTCTGAGAAATAGGCATGACCTTCCCTGCCAACAACTGGTGGAATTGACGACAGGATGGTAAATTTCTCAATGTAATGACTACAAACAAAGTCGAGCGGAATCTCTTTCACGTATTTACCCAAAGTTACTTCCTTTAATCCGGAACCACTTAAGGCAAAGAAACCTGGACGACCTATATAAGCTATTTCCGCACTGCCAAACATATCCCAATTCATATCCAACTCGTTTTCTCCATCTTCAAGTATAACGCTCTTTATCGGAGTCTTGCTGAATGCACCATCGCCTTTGATTCGCATTACATTACTAGATATATTTATCTGCGTCAAACCAGTCTGGCTGAAAGCATAATCTCCAATGCTTTGAAGTTTTTCTGGAAATTCGACGGATGTTATTCCTGTACAACCTTCAAATGCGCTATCTGAGATGTATTCTAAACTTTCAGGGAAAGTAACATCCGTCAGTTTGCTCTGTCCCTTAAAAGCCTCTGAACAAACACAAATTATGCCCTCTGGTATTGCGACAGAAGCAGGAACTTCTCCCTTGTATTCATAGAGACTCTTTCCGATAATAACCATGCCATCTGGTTGTTTATCCAACCATGCAGTTGAATAGAAGGCTCTATTTCCAATAGAGTCAACAACTTCTGCAAAACTTATATCCGTAAGTTTTTTATTCATTAAGAAAGCACAATCGCCGATAGTGATGAATTGGCGAGCATCTGTCTTTGACTGACATTTCTTAGCACTTGCAGGCGTTTTTACAGACGAGTATTGTACCCTTTCCAAGTCATGGCACCAAGCGAATGCATATTTACCAATTCGCTTTAAAGACTTGGGTATGTACACTGTAGAAAGAGCCATACCTGCAAACTGGTAGTCATGTATCTCTGTCATATCTTCCGGAATAATTATCTCATTCACTTGTTTTCCATTGATTCGCAAAATGCCCTGTCCGTCTATGGCAAACATTTCTTTCTTTAAATTGAACTTGATATTAAGCCACTCTTCTATTGTGCCATCATAATCAATCGCATTTGCCGTAGGAACATCACCCTCACCTGTAACCTGCTTTAAGTTCTTAGAGATTACAACATTATGAATTCCCTCCTCTTGGATCCAGCCGCTCACATAAAATCCATATTTGTCGATTTGCAGATTCTCTGCCTGTATCGTTACTTTATCAAGCAAACATCCAAGAAAAGCTCCTTCGCCAACACGTTTTACCCAAGAAGGAATCGTTACTGTTTTCAATCCTCTATACCCTGTAAAAGACCATGCGTTAACAGCATTTACATTAGCAGGTATCTCCAAGTCCGTAACAAGTCCTGCTCCTATATAGAATTTTTGAGCATGGGTAATCGGATTCGTATCAGTAGGATAACCAGTTCCCGCATCTTCAGGGCTATCATGGTCTATTATCAGATAGTCAAAATTAATGCCCAACCATTCCTTAAGGCTACCAGAAAAAGTCAATTTTGTAAGATTAACCCCGCAAAAGGCTCCACCTCCCACATATTCCAAAGAGTTAGGAAGTACCAATTCTGCCATGCTTTCACAATCATCAAAAGCATGTATTCCAATACTTTTCAAAGGAGTTGGCAGCGTCAAACTTTGTAAATTCGAGCAACCCTCAAAAGCATGATCTTCAATCGCCTCTACATTTCCGTTAAAATAAGCCCTTTGCAATGCCTTGCAGTTTCGAAAAGCCGACTTAGGTATTACCTTCAGGTCGTGAGGAAGACTAATCTCCACAAGACTGGAACAACCGCAAAACATTTCCTCACCCAAAGATTCTAAATCATTGGGGAGGGACACCGATGAAAGAGAGGAACAATTTTCAAAAACATTTCTTTCAAACGAGGTATTCCCTTTTATGGTCAAAGAAGTCAAATCTTCACAATTCTCAAAAGCATTTTCCCCAACATTTTTCAATGAACTAGGCAAAACAATATTTGTCAATTTCGCACCACAAAATGCACTACTACCTATACTATCAAGAGTATTAGGAAGCTCTATGCTTTTAATACCAGAATCCTTAAACGCCCAATCTCGTATAGTCTTCAAATTGGGAAAAGACACAGTTTTTAGCGATGTAGTTCCATTAAAAGTTTCTCTTTCAATAATTGTTATACCATTGCCTTCTACTGTTTTCAACTTAGTTTTACCATCCAAAGATGGTAAATGTGTTATATTGTCACCAAGGTGCAAATTTACAAGATTTTGTAAGGAACTTAAGTAATCATTATTATCGTTAACAACACGACTTATTGTTAAATCGGTTACCGGCGTATCATCACTAATACCTAAGTATAACTTCTCCTTGCTTTCCTGTATTACTAGGTCTCCCAATACGCTACAATTTGATAATCCTAAATGTGAAACGGTACCTGGGACTACCAGTGTATACAATGAAGGACATCCATAAAGCTTGACATCATCAGCAGTACTTGGAATATCCAAAGTCGAGATATAAGCATTTTCCAACTCAATGGACTTCAGTTGTGGAAGAACTATTTCTTGCGCATAGCATTTATTTATTTTCAAATCTTTGATAGGCGCATTTATCGTTATTTTTGTAAGTCCATAACTTTCTTCAAATGCATTCTCGTCAATCCCCACAACGTGATAGGTTACACTTGGTTCATAAGCATATTCTTTACACACTACCTCTTCAGGAATAACGATTTCACCAGAATAAGTTCCACCAGTTTCCGGTTTTGATACAATAGCGCCACCATCAGACTCCCGATAATACACGCCCTTATATTCAAAAGCGAATGAATTATAACATCCAAGCAGAAGCAACATTAGAATAAAAAAATGTTTCATAATTAGCTTTTTGAATTACCTAGCAACGTCCCCTTCACTAGAAATTAAATGATTATCCTTGCTCCGCCAAAACAAAAAAGCGTGGGAACCTTACCAGTTGTCCGTCCCACTCTTAGAGGCCTTCGCATTGCCCATCTTGTCGAAACGAACAACGTCGAAGCCCACGCCGATATGAATATACTATCCCCTATACAGATATTTGACATCTCGCTATACGCAATATGCCATACCCATAGTAAGGAATGTGGATAAACACATCCCGAGAGCATCTACCGTTGCACTGTCTTTGACAAGATTTGGAGTTTGCGAAGTTCCTAAGAGTCAAGTTCAGAGCGTCTAGTAAACGCTTTTCCATTATGTCGCAAACACATACTGCCCCCACTAGTTGGACAGAAATACTTTCTGATAAGTAAAAACTGCCCTCTTATCGGTGCAAGCTTAATGTGCTCAATGCAAAGATACACAAAATCCGAAATTTTACGCTTAAAATATGAATAATTTTTCCTTTTCTACCTCATTTTTTATTTTATCTGCATCATTTAAGCGTAAAATGATGCAGATATTTTTGTTTTAGGGCAGATAATTGGAATATTCTTTGTAAATTTGCAGCAGAACAAATAAACAAAAGACTATGCATCAATTCGACTACAAAAATACACCCGAGCAACTGCTCACGCCATCCATCGTGAGACAGCTCGCTATCTTGCACGAATACAAGGGCAAGCAAGACCTTTACGTATCGGCAAAAGCCGACACCCTCACTGCCTTGCTCAATATCGCCAAGATACAGAGTACCCGCTCTTCCAACCGCATTGAGGGAATCTACACCTCAGATGAGCGCATCCATGCACTCGTCATGAAGAATGCCGAGCCTCAAAGCCGCTCAGAAGAGGAGATTGCAGGTTATCGGGAGGTACTGACCACCATACACGAGAACTATGTGTACATTCCTATTCGCCCCAACAACATTCTCCAACTGCACCGAGACCTCTATTCTTACGGCGGGAAGGAGATTGGAGGACGATTCAAAAACACCGACAACATCATCGCTGAGACCGACAGCGAAGGGAAGGAGCACATCAGGTTCACGCCGATGCCAGCCTTCCAAACTCCCGAAGCAATGGAAGACCTCTGCTGTGCATTCGACGAAGCAATAGATGAAGGCAAACATGATGCACTCTTGCTTATTCCGATGTTCGTGCTCGACTTCCTCTCAATCCATCCTTTCAACGATGGCAATGGCAGGATGAGCCGTCTTCTTACCCTTCTTCTGCTTTATCGCAGCGGGTACATCGTGGGCAAATATATCAGCATCGAGATGCTCATAGAGAAATCGAAGGAGACCTACTACGATGCCCTGAAATCAAGTTCCATCGATTGGCACGACAGCCAGAACTCTTATCTTCCATTCGTAAGCTACTATCTGGGGATATTCATCAAGGCTTACCAGGAATTCCAGGACAGGGTGGAACATCTGCACGGCAAAACGCTTTCGAAAGCTGAGCGCATCAAGGCCGTCTTCCACAAGAAGTTGGGGAAAATCACCAAGGCAGACATCGCCAACCTCTGCCCTGACATCAGCATCAGCACCATTGAGCGCACGCTCAAGGAAATGCTCGTTGCGGAGGAAATTGAGAAAGTGGGAAGCGGAAGAGGAACGGGATACGTTTTAAAATAAAAACATGAGCCACTGAGTTTTTTTTTGCATTGGGGTTAACAGGTTAACAGTTAACAGCCCATTTTTGCATACTTCATCAGATAAGAATAAAGAAATGAGGCGATACTCTACCTTATTATTTATAGGTAGAATATCGCCTCGTTGCCTTCATTGAAAAGGAGGTCAAGGATGCTCATATTGGGCTGAAAACCGTATTTCTGCCCGTAAACCTGGTAATAGCGCTTCGACTCGAATTCGGGGTCAGGAAGCGGTTTCTTGGGGCGAATTGCATCGCGGAAATCCTTGATTGGAGTGTTGAGTGTTGAATGTTGAATGTTGAATTGGGCTTGCGCCTTTGGACTATTAAATTGGCTTTCCCTTCGGTCGCCGAACGTTGTTTCTTCACTCTTCACTTTTCGTTCTTCACTTAAAACGTATTCGTCAGTGACGCTTATCTTCGGACGGATGTCGAGGAGCTCTATCATCTTCGCGGTTGTCTCCATGTTGAAATCGAAGAGGAACTCGTATTTCTTCTCGTAGAAGGGGCGGATGTCGTCCTGATAATACTCGAAGAATGGGCTCTCGCCGTAGGCGGAAAGGAGCGCATTCCAATGCACGTGGCGCCAGTTGGCGTGGTCGGAGATGCGGATGTCCTTCATCGACAGAGAGATGTCGTGATTGGTGGGGATGGTGAGCGAGAGGGGGCCGTTGGTGGTAGGGATGATCATACGGTTACGATAGGTTTGCTTGATAAAGCTCTCGTGGCGCTCTATCAGGCATTCATCGTAGCGGTTCAGCTTCTGGTACCACTGGATGGGGCCGAAATATGTGGAAGAAAGAAGGGCTTTCAATTTCTGCTTTGTTATGAAGGGTTAATGATGAAGAGGGGGACGAGCGATGGAATCGCTCGGAACGGGGGCAGACGGGGGACAAGCTTCCGGCGGGGCTCTAAGCAGCGGCGAGGAGCACGAGAGAGCGAGGAGCGGCAGCGCGAGGGAGCTAGAACAGCTTATGGGCTTTGCCTATCATCTGGTGCTTGTGGACGAGCTGCTGGCCGGTTGGCGTCTTCAAGAGATAGAAGCGGCAATCCTTGCAGCCGCAGCGCTTGCAGCAGATGGTTGGAATGACGAACTGCATGGTGTCGATGCGCAGCGTATCGCCCGGAAGCTTCTCTATCCTGCCTATGAAATGAGACTCGAAGACGCGCTTGCGGTGTTGGTTCTTGGGCTGGTAAACCACCGTATCGGTGAATACAACCACATCGCCACGCCCGAAATTTTCGCAGTCAATCCTGTTCACTATCACCCGGTTGCCAGCCTTCAGCTGGGGCGGAAGCCCGCCCTGAGGCACCGAGAAGATAGTGAAAACATAGGTGCGCACTGCCCAAGCCAGGAGCAGCGACAACACCAATGCTATTAGGAATTTGACGGCAGTCTTCAATTCTTATTTCTTTTTTCTTACTTAATATTGTCTACAAAAGTGAAGAGGCGGTTCCAACGGATGCCTGAGAAGCCCGGATGATCTGGGCTGTGGCTCCACCAGATGAAGATAGGCTTGCCCACGATGTGGTCCTCAGGCACGAAACCCCAGTAGCGGCTGTCGGCTGAGTTGTGGCGGTTGTCACCCATCATCCAGTAGTAGTCGAGCTTGAAGGTGTAGCTCTTCGCCTGCTTGCCGTTGATGAAGATGCGGCCGGCGTTGTCTACCTTCAGGTCGTTGCCCTCGTAAACCTTGATGCAGCGCTCGTATACAGGCAGATTCTTCAGCGTCAGAGCGATGCTCTCGCCCTTCTTCGGAATCCAAACCGGGCCGTAATTATCTCTTGTCCAGCCGGTATAGGCGTTGAGCGGATAGAGGTCGCCATAGGTTGCATCCGTATTGATAGAGATGCTCTCTACGAGGTTTCTGTTCGCCTTCAGCGCCAGATAAGCCTTCTTGGTGAGCGGAATCACGCCACTCTGATTATACATCAGCAGGTCTTCGTTGGTGATTCCCAGTTCATCGGCAAGGTCGATAGGGAACTCGCCCTTGAGCTTCATCTTATAAGTATACTGCACGTTATCAGGCTCCTTATTCGCCTTTCCGTTCAGATAAACGATGCGGTTCTTGATCTGCAGGGTCTGTCCAGGCAAGCCCACGCAGCGCTTTACATAGTTCTCGCGGCGGTCGGTAGGACGGCTGATGATGTCGCCATATTCGCCCGGCATACTGCTGATGTAGTTGCGGCCTGTAGCATAAACCTGCTCAAAATAGTGGCGCTGCTGCAATGGGTTCATCGCACGCACATCCTTTTCCTGTCCGTTCTGCTGCATCAGCTGGTCGCCGATGCTGTAAACCATCTGGTAGTAATCATTTGCCTGATAGCGCTCCTCATTGACGAGCGTATCGCCTGCAGGATAGTTGAACACCACGATGTCGTTGAGCTTCACGTTGCCCAAACCCTTTACGCGGCGGTAATCCCAGTGAGGCCACTCTATGTAACTCTTCACGTTGACCAGCGGCATGGTGTGCTGGGTGAGCGGCATGGTGAGCGGAGTTTCAGGAATGCGAGGACCGTAGCTTACCTTGCTCACGAAGAGATAATCGCCCGTAAGGAGACTCTTTTCGAGAGAGGAAGACGGAATGACGTAGTTCTGGAAGAAGAAGAGGTTGATGAAATAAACCGCTACGAGCGCGAACACCAGCGCATCTACCCAGCTCATGATGAAACGGATAGGACCTTCCTCATCCTTCCACCACTGCCAGTGAATCTTCTTGGTGATGTAAACATCGAAGATGAACGGAACCACAATGAGTCCCAGCCAGCTTTCTACCCAAACCAGAAAGAGAAGATAGAGGGCGAGAACCACTGCGAACTTCGCCCACTGTACCTTCATATTGAGTTTTTGTTTCTGCTTGTCTATCATAACTTCTGCTTAGAACTTAAATAAATCTGATGTAGTGAGCAAGCCGGAATGGTTGGCTGTGAACTCAGCTGCGAGAACGGCTCCCAGGGCAAAGCCCTTGCGTGAGTGGGCACTGTGCTCGATGGTAATCATATCAGCATCGCTGTCGTACATCACGGCGTGGATTCCCGGAACCTCGCCATCGCGTACGCAGTTGATAACCAGGTCTTCATCGGTGATGTTTGCATCGCCCTCATCGTGATGGCCATCCTCAGTCCAGTAGGTTACGCCACGCTTCCAGTCCTTCTTTCTGTCGATGTTGTCGATGATTTCCTCGGCAAGGGTGATGGCTGTGCCTGATGGCGCATCAAGTTTGTGCACGTGGTGGGTTTCCTGCATGCATACAGAGTACTGTGGGAAACCATTCATGATTTTAGCCAGATAGCGGTTTACGGCAGAGAAGATAGCCACACCGATGCTGAAGTTAGAGGCCCAGAAGAGGGTCTGCTTACCGTCGGCGCAGAGTTTCTCCACGTCTTCCTTATGGTCTTTCATCCAACCGGTAGAACCTGAAACCACCTTCACGTTGTGAGAGAAAGCCTTCAGATAGTTGCCGTAGGCGGCAGTAGGGTTGGTAAACTCAATAGCAACATCGGCAGAGCAGAACTCCGGGCTGTCGATGTCTTGAGGGTTATTCACGTCAATCTTACAAACGATTTCGTGGCCACGCTGTAGGGCGATCTCCTCGATCATGTGTCCCATTTTTCCGTAGCCGATCAAAGCAATTTTCATCTTTATCTATTTTTATTTTTGTTCTTATTTCTAAACCTTTCGGCAAAAAAAATGCAAATGAGCGCAATGAAAGCTGCTTTCAAATTGCCGAGTGCAGCTTTTTTTATGCAAATATACACATTTTTCTTCGAAAAACCTTGAAAAATCCTTGTTATTATAATAATAAATAGAAAATTTTGGTTATTTTTGCAGTGATTTAAGGCTTTTAGCCTCATTTAGTAACTAAAAAAGAGAAAATTATGAGCAGATATATTTTTGAGACGAAGATGGAAGTAAGAGATTATGAGTGCGATATTGAGGGCATCGTGAACAATGCCAACTATCTGCACTACATGGAACATACTCGCCATCTCTTTCTGAAGGAATGCGGCCTCAGCTTTGCCGAAATGCACAACAAGGGCGTGGATGCTGTGGTGGCGAGAATGAACCTGCAGTATAAGGTTCCGCTGCAATGCGATGATGAATTCTTCTCGCGTCTGTGGCTGGAGAAGCAGGGCGTGAGATATGTTTTCCATCAGGACATCTTCCGTGCCAAGGACGAGAAACTCTGCCTCAAGGCAACCGTAGAACTCGTCTGCCTCATCAACGGAAAACTGGGCAACAGCGAGGACTACGACAAGGCATTCGAGAAATACTTCTCTCCTCAGAGTTAACAGGTTAACAGTTAACAGCTGATTTTTCAATACCCCTTCCGCACACGAGCGAAGAACTTGCGTTCCGAAAGAGGCAATCCTATAAACCATAAAAGCCGAAACATTATGGAGCAACTCCTTCATTATGTGTGGAAGCACAAACTCTTCCCACTCTCTCCACTCACCACCACCTGGCACCAGGCTGTGGAAGTAATTGACCCCGGACTGCACAACCGCAATGCAGGGCCCGATTTCTTCAATGCCAAAATCAAGCTCAACGGAACCCTATGGGTGGGAAACGTGGAGATTCATGACAAGGCAAGCGACTGGTATGTGCACGGACATGATAAGGATGAACGCTACGACAACGTTATCCTGCACGTTTGCGGAACCATCGATGTAGAGGCAAAGAACTCGAAAGGCGAGCCCCTCGTGCAGTTGCAGCTCGACATCCCCGAAAACGTTTCGAAACATTATCAGGAGCTGCTGAGCATCGACCAGTATCCTCCCTGCTACCAGATTATCCCATCGCTCACCCGCCTCACCGTGCACAGTTGGATGAGCGCCCTGCAAACCGAGCGCTTATCGCAGAAAACCGATGCGATAGAGGCGCGCGTAAAGCAATGTAACGGCGATTGGGAGAACGCCTACTTCGTGACCCTGGCGCGCAACTACGGGTTCGGAATCAACGGCGACGCCTTCGAGCAATGGGCTTATCATCTGCCACTGAGGGCCGTAGACCATCACCGCGACGACCTCTTCCAGATAGAAGCCATCTTTCTGGGGCAAGCCGGACTGCTGGAGCTGAACACCATTCCCGAAAGATATCAGAAAGACGCACTGAACGACGGGTATTTCTCCCGATTGAGGAACGAATATCTCTATCTCTCGCATAAATTCTCGCTGCAGCCGATGGATTACAAGCAGTGGCGCTTCCTGCGCCTGCGTCCGCAGAACTTCCCTCACATCCGCATCTCGCAGTTAGCCAATCTTTATTATAACCGCCGTGCGGGGCTGAGCCAGCTGCTCGAGGCAAGCACGGTGAAGGAGGCGAAGCAGGTGCTCTCAACCAGCGTTACGGAGTATTGGGAAACCCATTATACCTTCGGCAGCACGAGCATCCGGAACGAGAAGCACCTCTCCCCTTTCTCGCTCAATCTGCTCATCATCAACACCGTGGTTCCCATCCTCTTTGCCTATGGAAGGCACCGGGGCGAGGAGAAATACTGCGACCGCGCCTTCGACTTCCTGGAGGAACTGAAGGCCGAGAATAACCACATAGTAAGGATGTGGAAGGAATGCGGCCTGCCGGTAGAGAACGCCGGGGATAGCCAGGCGCTCATACAGCTGAAGAAGGAATACTGCGACAGGAAGGAATGCCTGAGGTGCAGGATAGGTTACGAATACTTGAAGAGATAAAAGATAAAGATTATGGCTGATCAACAGGAAATACTGAACACCATCCTCCTGACAAGGCTCAATTACTTCAGCCTGGCAGGAATGCTGGAGCTATACAGAAAGGTAGGCTCCGCTACGCTCATCCTGGAGCATAAAAACAACCTCAGAGACATCCTCCCCGATGCCTCGGATAAACTCGTGAGCGCTATCCAGAACTGCGAAGAAGCCCGAAAACGCGCTGAGGAAGAACTGGAGTACGACATACGCTACGGAATAGAACCCATTCCGATGAACGACGACCGCTATCCGCAACGCCTCAAGGATTGCGATGACGCACCCCTCATCCTCTTCTATAAAGGCAACGCCAACCTCAACCAGCAGCGCGTCATCAACATCGTGGGAACCCGCCACTGCACGCCTTACGGCGAAGACCTCATCCGCCGCTTCATCACCGACCTGAAGCAGCTCTCGCCCAACGTGCTCATCATGAGCGGACTTGCCTACGGAGTGGACATCGTGGCGCACCGCCAGGCACTCGCCAACGGCTACGAAACCATAGGCGTGCTGGCTCACGGTCTGGATGACCTCTATCCCCGTCAGCACCGGGAAACGGCGGCAAGAATGATAGAACAGGGCGGACTGCTCACCGAATTCCTTACCCGTACGAATGCTGATAAGATAAACTTCGTGCGCCGCAACCGCATCGTAGCGGGAATGTCGGATGCCTGCATCCTGATAGAGAGCGCAGCTCACGGCGGCGGTCTCATCACCTGCGATATTTCGCAATCCTACGGTAGGGATGTCTTTGCCTTCCCGGGCAGAATAGGTGATTACTACAGCGAAGGCTGCAACAACCTGATACGCAACAACGGCGCCACGCTCATCACCAGTGCCGAGGACTTTGTGAAGGACATGCGCTGGCAGGATGATACAACCCTGATGCGAGCCAAGCAGCAAGGCATCGAGCGCAGCCTCTTCCCGGAATTATCTCCAGAGGAGCAACTCATCGTAGATGTCCTCTCCAAGACCAACGACCTGCAAGTGAATCTCATCTCCGTAAAGACGAATATCGACATTTCTCGCCTCACTTCCCTCCTCTTCACATTGGAGATGAAGGGAGTCATCAAGACCTTTGCAGGAGGAATGTATCATCTTTTGAAGTGAATCAAAGGAGGAGTTAAGGAGTTAAAGGGAGTTAAGGAGTTAAGACAACAGTTATGAGATACTCATGTTTTTTTGTATATCATGGCAAATTCTCATAAAAAAAGTGTAACTTTGCAACCGAAATTTTGGAGAAGGAATATCAAGGATTATCATTTTCGAAGCATTTGTCTTAACTCCTTTAACTCCTTAACTCCTTTAACTCCTCATAAAACGATGAAAATAGGTAATATAGAATTTGGGCCTCAGCCCCTCTTCCTCGCTCCGATGGAAGACGTAACAGATATTGGTTTTCGCATGCTCTGCAAGCGATTCGGAGCCGCCATGGTTTATACTGAGTTCGTATCGGCGGAAGCCTTGGTAAGAAGTATCAAGAGCACCGTCAGCAAGCTTACGATAAGCGATGAGGAGCGCCCTGTGGGCATTCAGATTTACGGCAGAACCACCGAGGATATGGTGGAAGCTGCAAAAATCGTAGAACAGGCGAAGCCGGATGTAATTGATATTAACTTCGGTTGCCCGGTGAAGAAGGTTGCCGGAAAGGGCGCAGGAGCCGGAATGCTCAAGAATATTCCACTGATGCTGGATATTACAAGAGAAGTGGTAAAGGCGGTAAACGTGCCCGTAACCGTGAAAACCCGACTGGGTTGGGATTGCGAGAACCTCATCATCACCGACCTTGCCGAGCAGTTGCAGGATTGCGGAATCCAGGCGCTCACCATCCACGGCAGAACCCGCAGCCAGATGTACACGGGTGAAGCCGACTGGAGCCTCATCGGAGAGGTGAAGAACAATCCTCGCATCCATATTCCTATCATTGGCAACGGCGATATTACAACCCCGGAGGAAGCCAAACTTGCCTTCGAGCGCTACGGCGTAGATGCGGTAATGATTGGCCGCGCTACCTTCGGCCGCCCTTGGATTTTCAAGGAAATTCGTGATTATCTGGATAATACGGGTGCAACTCCATTAACCGTGGATGAGAAAATCGACCTCCTGGAAGAGCAGCTTCGCATCAACGTAGAGCGCATAGACGAGTACAGAGGCATTCTCCACACCCGTCGTCACCTAGCCGCCTCCCCTATCTTCAAAGGCATTCCTGATTTCCGCCAGACGAGAATCGCCATGCTGAGAGCCACGACCGTAGAGGAACTGAAAGAGATATTGAAAGAATGCCGGGAAAGAATAAAGGCGATAGAATAAAGCAAAACGCCCTGTAGGAGCAAAAGCCTCGTATATGAAAGCTTTTGCCCTTACAGGGCGAATCCTTTATATCTTCCTTATACCCAGGGTGTTGCCCTGGGCTAAGAGCTTGCTGGGCTTTCAGCCCGCTTCATGAACCACATTCAAGAATTAACTGTTCATCTTAACTGCCAAGAGTTAACAGGTTAACAGTTAACAGTTGTTTTTTCTATACTTCTACCTGAAATTGAAGAAACCTAGCTTCCTCAAATTATAGAGAAGGGCTTTACTTCTTCAATATCGAAGCACCTTCGAGCAGGGCGAGCGCCTTGTTCTCGTTCTCCTCCATGATTTCGCGCTCTCCAGGACCCTTGTCGTTGATTCCGCAGAGGTGCAGGATGCCGTGGATGATGACGCGATGAAGCTCATCATCGTAGGTCTTGCCAAACTGCTCGGCATTGGTGCGGACCGTATCAAGCGAAATCACGATGTCGCCGTTAATCACATCATCCTCATCGTAATCGAAGGTGATGACATCGGTATAGTAATCATGACCCAGATACTCGTTGTTCACTTCGAGAATCTTCTCATCATCCACAAACATGTAGCCAATCTCTCCTACCTTGCGGCCATGAGAGGCAGCTACCTTGCGAATCCAGGCACTCGTATCACGCTTCTTGATCTTTGGCATTTTCACGCCGTCTACATTGTATGTTATCATACGCTTCTTCCTCCTATTTTTTATTTTATTTTTGGTAAAAATTCATCTACTTCTCTTCCAAAGAATCTCAGCTCCCTGACCAGCGTTGAGCTGATGCTGCTGTATCTTGGGTCTGAAAACAGCAGGATGGTTTCTACGCCGCCCAACTGCTTATTGATGTCAGCCTGCTCCCTTTCGTACTCGAAATCCTTGGCAGAACGGACGCCGCGAACCAGGAACCTGGCTCCCAGGCGATGCGCCAAATCGATGGTGAGATCATCGTAAGAAACCACCTCCAGGCGAAAGCCCTTAGAAGCATCTTCCGCATCTACCAGTTCTGCACATTCCTTCGGAAAAACAGCCTTAATATCCTCCACACGCTTCGATATTTCCTCGCTGGCGTGCTTCAGCTTGCTCACCGCCACTGCAATCACGAGCTTGTCAAACATCGGCAGAGCCCGCTCCGCAATGTTCTGATGTCCTATCGTAAATGGGTCGAATGTACCCGTAAAAATCCCAACCTTCATAAATGTTTATCCTTTAACGGCGCTAGCCCTAATTCAACATTCAACATTTAACATTCAACATTACTCAAACAGGTCGCCCTGCATAATATTGCTTGTATACGGATTTCTGCCGAGATGCTCATAGGCAAGCGGCGTTGCCATTCTTCCTCGCGGCGTGCGCTTGATGAAACCCTCCATGATGAGGAACGGCTCGTAAACCTCCTCTACGGTGCCGCCATCCTCGCCTATTGCCGTGGCAATGGTGCTTACGCCCACCGGACCACCACGGAACTTGTCGATGATGGTGGTGAGAATCTTATTATCAATTTCATCCAAGCCATACTGGTCGATGTTGAGCGCCTTGAGCGCCATCTGGGCAATATCATAAGTGATGGTTCCGTTGCCCTTTACCTGGGCAAAATCACGCACTCTTCTGAGCAGAGAGTTGGCGATACGAGGAGTTCCGCGCGAACGGCGGGAGATTTCCACAGCCGCCTCATCCTCTATCGGCACCTTCAGGAGCATCGCACTTCGCTTGATAATCTTCTGAAGCGTAGCCGGGTCGTAATATTCCAGATGCAGATTGATTCCGAAACGGGCACGCAGAGGAGCTGTAAGCAGACCGCTGCGGGTTGTCGCTCCCACGAGGGTAAACGGATTCAAGTCTATCTGGATGCTTCGTGCCGAAGGACCCTTATCTATCATGATGTCGATGCGGTAATCCTCCATCGCCGAATAGAGATACTCCTCTACGACAGGCGAAAGACGGTGGATTTCATCGATGAAGAGCACATCGTTAGGCTCCAGCGAGGTAAGGATTCCCGCCAGATCGCCCGGCTTATCAAGCACAGGGCCCGATGTAATCTTGAATCCTACGCCCAGTTCGTTGGCGATGATGTTGCTCAGCGTGGTCTTACCCAGTCCCGGTGGACCATGGAGGAGCGTATGGTCGAGCGGTTCGCCACGATATTTTGCAGCCTCAACAAAGACTTCGAGATTTTCCACCACGCCATTCTGTCCGCTGAAATCAGAAAACTTCAGCGGGCGCAGTGCCTTCTCGAATTCCTTTTCGGCAGGCGAAACCATTTCTTGTCTAATATCAAAATCTTCGTTCATTCTATGACTATTATCGATAATATGGGTGCAAAGTTACACATTTGTTGCGGAATTAAAGAAGAAAAGCCGAATTATTTTGCCCATGATTTTGCACAATCCCAAAAGATTCGTGCAGATTTGCAAGCGTTACCCTATAAAAATGTTATAATTTATCATTTTCTTGCAGAATAATTTGTTTATCCGATAGAAAAGACGTACTTTTGCACTCGATATTGAAAGCGAAGAAAGAAATAAATAAGAGAGAAATATCAGGATTTTAAAAGAAATAGAATTATGCTTAAGTTATTTCAAGGGCTCAGCAAACTGCTGGCCAATTATACATCTATCTTCGTGATAGGTGTTGCTGTGTTCACATTCTTCTTCCCACATACCTTCGACTGGGTGCGCGGAACTACTCAAACCGTCATTCTCGGCATCATCATGCTCACCATGGGCCTGACCTTGACCACCAACGACTTCAAGATTCTGGCTCAGCGCCCGCTGGATGTCTTCATCGGAGCCTGCGCCCAGTTTATCATCATGCCGGGTGTGGCTTACACCCTGGTTCATGTGTGGCATCTTGACCCAGCCCTGGCGCTCGGAATCCTGCTGGTAGGTTGCTGTCCGGGCGGCGTTTCGAGCAACATCATGAGTTATCTGTGTCATGGCGACGTAGCTTTCTCCGTAGGAATGACCTGCGCCTCTACCATTCTTGCACCGGTGATGACTCCGCTGCTGATGAAGATTACGGCAGGCGAGATTATCCATGTAGATGCTGTGGGAATGTTCATCAACATCCTCATCGTAACGATTATTCCTGTAGCCATCGGCTGCGCCCTCAACTATATTTACGGCAAGAAAGACTGCTTCCCTACCATCCAGAGTCTGATGCCGGGCATCAGCGTTACGTGTCTGGCAATCATTGTAGGCGGTGTGATTTCTACGGTTCATGATGACCTCGTAGCTCGCGGCTTATCGCTCTTCCTCTGGACTTTCGCCGTGGTTTTCTGCCACAACACGCTGGGTTATCTTCTCGGCTGGCTTGCCGGCAAATGTGCCGGATTCAATACTGCCAAGAAGCGCACCATCAGTATTGAGGTAGGAATGCAGAACGCCGGTCTTGCCACGGTACTGGCTGGCAACTTCTTCGCAGCCCAGCCTCTCGCCGTATTGCCTTGCGCCATCAGCTGCGCCTGGCACAGCATTTCCGGCACCATCCTTGCAGGAATCTATCTGAAATGGGACCATCTGCATGAGAAGAAGTAAATGACTTCTGAAAAAGATAAATACAAAAAAGGTCGTGAGATTTCTGATTGAACCTCACGACCTTTTCTTATATCATTACCTCACGGGGTTAACAGGTTAACAGTTAACAGCCGTTTTTTCTATAGTTACATGAGCAAAGCACTTGAATTATTCACTCTTCGTTCTTCACTCTTCACTTAACTACTTCCCCGTAGTCAGCAGCTGCACGGCTCGCTGAACTATCTCGTTTGTCTCATTCCAAACCTGGAAGTATTGGCTCATATCCCAGATATCTCTTGCTACAAGGGCTTTCAGCTGCAGGGCGAGGTATTTCTTCGTCTGAATTAATTCAGCCTCATCCTTCGGCTCTATCTTCTCCTTCTTGCCCTCGGCGATAATGCCATCTATCAGCGAAGAAGGAACCTCGTAGGTGGCGAGGAACTTATCGAAATCCTTATACTGGCTCTTGAGTTCCTTGCGATGCGCATCGATGAACTTCAGACTCTGGTTGATGACGATGCTCTTGGCAGCCAGCTGGCGGTGCATCTTGGTGTACTTGGTTGTATCCAGCGGAACGAAATAATCTGGCATGATTCCGCCACCACCATAAACCACACGATGCTTGCGCAAGGTATAATACTTCAGACTGTCTGAAAGATGGATGCTGTCCTGATTGGTGAACTCGCCATGCTTGTAACGCTTGTCCAAATCCATCGCATAATCCAATCTGTCACCCTTCTTATAAGGCTTCTGGATACATCTGCCGCTAGGCGTATAGTAATGGGCGATGGTGAGACGAATCTCGCTACCATCATCGAAGGTCAGCGGACGCTGCACCAATCCCTTGCCGAAGGTTCTGCGACCAACCACTACACCACGGTCCTGATCCTGGATGGCTCCGGAAACAATCTCGGCGGCAGAAGCGGTAAACTCATTGGTGAGCACCACCACCTTGCCCTTGCGCCATCTGCCGTTAGCCTGCGCCTTGTATTCCTGTCGGGGAGCGGTTCTGCCATTGGTATAAACGATGAGATCGCCCTTCTGCAGGAACTCGTTGGCTATCTGAGCCGCAGCCTGAAGATAGCCTCCACCATTATCCTCAAGGTCGAAGATAAGGTCCTTCATTCCCTTCTTTTTCAGCGAATCCATCGCTATTGTTACCTCTTTATGACTGGTAAGACCGAAGCTTCCCAATCGGATGTATCCGATGCCCGGACGAATCATATAAGCCGCATCCATCGTAGTTACCGGAATTTTATCGCGCTTTACCTTAAAGATGAGCTTATCCTTGATGCCACGGCGCACGATGGTAAGATTCACCGTGGTTCCCTTAGGACCACGAAGGCGCTTCATGATGTCTTCCTTGCTCATCTTGACGCCCGAAATGGCAGTATCGTTTACAGCCACAATGCGGTCGCCGGCAATGATTCCCACCTTCTCGGAAGGTCCGTTCGTAACCGGCTGGATAACGAGCAGCGTATCATCTACCATATTAAACTGCACGCCAATGCCATCAAAGCTGCCGTTCAGCGGCTCATTCATCGCCTTGGTTTCCTTGGCTGTGGCGTAAGAAGAATGAGGGTCGAGCTTTTCGAGCATGCCTCGGATGGCATCCTCTACGAGCTTATTCTCATCCACACTATCCACATAAAGGTTGGTAATGGCGATTTCAGCCCTTCCCAACTTCTCTATCGGGCTGTTCTTGCCCATCTTGATACGCAACTGGGCACTGGCAGAAGTTACTGCCAGGAATGCTACCAGTGCTATGAATAGATATTTCTTCATTTCTTAAAACTTAAAGTTTATGAAAGAGAGAAATCCTTCAAGAGTTAACAAGTTAACAGTTAACAGCGCTTTTTTCAATGGTTTCCCCCGAAAGCACTTGAATTCTTCACTCTTCGTTCTTCACTCTTCACTTCATTTAATCCAGCGGTGCTGAGTCTTCCTCCGGAATATCCTCTTCTATCACCAGATTTTCGATGATGAAGTTCTGGCGCTCCATCGTGTTCTTACCCATATAATATTCCAGCAGCTTCTGCACCTGATCGGTTTTATGCAGCGTAACCTGCTCCAACCGCATGTCGGGACCGATGAAATGGGCGAATTCATCAGGCGAAATCTCTCCCAAACCTTTGAATCGGGTGATTTCCGGGTCAGGACCTAAATCGCGAATCGCCTGCTGGCGCTCCTCATCGCTGTAACAGTAATGCGTGATGAAATCGCTCTTTTTCTCCTTACTTCCCAGCTTTGCATCCGCATCAGCCACCGCCTGCTTGTTCTTGATCTTGGTTCGCTTGTTGCGCACTCGGAACAATGGAGTCTGAAGCACGTAGACGTGGCCCTTCTTGATGAGGTCTGGGAAGAACTGAAGGAAGAAGGTGATGATGAGCAGTCGGATGTGCATTCCGTCGACATCGGCATCGGTTGCCACAATCACCTTGTTGTAACGCAATGAATCCAATCCGTCCTCTATATCGAGAGCCGCCTGAAGCAGGTTGAACTCCTCGTTCTCATAAACCACCTTCTTGGTCAGACCGAAGCTGTTGAGCGGTTTACCACGCAGCGAGAACACCGCCTGGGTATTCACATCGCGGCTCTTGGTGATGCTTCCGCTGGCAGAATCGCCCTCGGTGATGAAGATAGAACTCTCCTCCTTGCGCTCGTTCTTGGCATCGCTGAAATGGATGCGGCAGTCGCGGAGCTTGCGGTTGTGGAGATTCGCCTTCTTGGCACGCTCACGGGCGAGTTTGGTAACGCCCGCCATCGCCTTGCGCTCACGCTCACTCTCCTTAATCTTGTTCTCCAGAATCTCAGCCACATCCTTGTGGATATGGAGATAGTTGTCTACTTCCTTCTTCAGGAAATCGCCTACATACTTATTAATGGTTTCGCCACCATTCGGCGTCATCGTAGTACTTCCGAGCTTAATCTTGGTCTGACTCTCAAAGACCGGTTCTTCTACGTTGATGGCAATGGCAGCCACCAGTCCGTTTCGGATGTCAGCATACTCATACTTGCCGTAGAACTCCTTGATAGTCTTGGCAATATGCTCCTTGAAGGCACTCTGATGCGTACCTCCCTGGGTGGTGTGCTGACCGTTGACGAAGGAATAATACTCCTCGCCATACTGGTTGGTATGGGTGAAGGCTATCTCGATGTCCTCGCCCTTCATGTGGACGATGTCGTAGAGACCTTCGTTGGTCATATTATCGCTCAGCAAATCCTGCAGACCATGGCGGCTCAAGATGCGGCGGCCATTGTGCATGATGGTGAGTCCGGTGTTCAGATAAGTATAGTTGCGGAGCATCGTTTCCACGAAATCATCGTGGAAGGAATAGTTCTTGAAGAGTGTATTATCCGGCTCGAAGAAGATAAAGGTACCGTTCTCGTCCTCAGTATCTTCCATCGTATCGCTCTTCAGAATACCTTTCTCAAACTTCAGATGGCGCATCTTTCCGTCGCGGTACGACTTTACTTCGAAGTGGGAACTGAGGGCATTGACCGCCTTCACACCCACACCGTTCAGACCGACGCTCTTCTTGAACGCCTTGCTGTCGTACTTACCGCCGGTATTCAGCACACTTACAGCCTCAACGAGCTTGCCCTGAGGAATACCACGGCCATAGTCGCGCACGCTGACACGCAGATTGTCCTCGATATCGATTTCCAGACGGGCACCTGCACCCATCTTGAATTCATCGATAGAGTTGTCTACCACCTCCTTCAAGAGTACATAAATACCATCTTCCGGCAGATTTCCATCTCCCAGGCGGCCGATGTACATACCCGGACGGGTGCGTACATGCTCCATATCGCTCAAGTGGCGGATGTTATCATCGGTATACTCTACCGGCTGCTGCTCCTGAGGGGCATTGGTAAGCTCATCAGCGGCATTCAATTCGCTGTTACCTAAGTTTTTATCTTCAGACATGATTTCCTCCTTAGTTATTTTTATTTATTTTCTTATAACAAAGCAAATGATGTTGCAATATTCTGTTTATCAGATAATTATCAACATCAATTGCTATTTACTTGATACTCTTAATATAGCAGTTGCGGCGCTTGTGAAGGATTGGATCCAAGACGCCCCATTGTCCCTGCACGGCAGCATTTTCTTCCATTTCTACCTGCGTTTCTCCCCACTCGATTCCATACTTCTGATAGATAGGAATCAGGTCGGCAAAGAGCAGCGCATTGGCACCCTTAGCACGGTATTCCGGCTGGATACCGATGAGCAGAAGGTCGACAATCTTGGTCTTATGGAACTTGATGGCACGCAGCAGATGCCACCAGCCAAAAGGAAGCAGCCTGCCCCTATGACACTTCTGTAGAGCTCTGGAAAGGGAAGGCATCGTAATACCGATACCTATCATCTTATGATCCTCGGTAGTCCAGTCTTCTATGGCTGTTACAAAGTTCAGGTCGAGCAAAGACAGATACATCTTGATGTACTGGTCTATCTGCTTCTGTGAAAGTTCGGAATAACCATAGAGATGCTTGTATGTATCATTGATGAGGTCGAAAATCTTCTGTCCGTATCCGCCCTGATAAATATCCTTACGGGTAAGTTTGCGGACATGGAGATTGTATCTTTTCTCTATCATCGCCGCTATCTTGGAATATTTCTCCGGGATGGTATCTGGCACCATCAGTTTATACTCTACATACTTATTATCTACGGTAAAACCCTCCAGAGCCTCAATGTGCTCCGGATAATATGAATAATTATAAATGGTAGGCATGGTGCCTAGCTGGTCAAAGCCCCAGGTAAGCATGCCTTCCGGATCCATATCGGTAAAACCCAGCGGACCTACAATATCTTCCATTCCCTTCTCCTTACCGTATTTCTCTACAGCATCGAGAAGAGCCTTGGAAACCTCGCGGTCGTCAATGAAATCAATCCAGCCGAAACGGACCGATTTCCTGCCCCATTTATTGTTTGCCTTATGATTGATAATGGCAGCGACGCGACCTGCCAGCTTGCCGTCCTTATAGGCAAGAAAATACTCTGCCTCGCAGAACTCGAACGCTGCGTTCTTGTCCTTGCTCAGAGTATTCATGTCGTCGCTGAAAAGATTAGGCACATCATATTCGTTGCCTTCGTAGAGGTCGTAATGGAAGTCGATGAACGTCTTCAAGTCCTTCTTTGTTTCGACCTTTTTAATTTCTATTAATGACATGATTTTCAAACTAGTTTGCAATATTATAAATGCAAAAGTAGCAATATTTTGGCAAATTACCAAATATTGCTACTTTTTTTGCAGTTTTTTAGGGGTTAA
>JAJWOH010000001.1:0-101563 GCA_021635485.1 Segatella copri
ATTCTAAATACATCTTTACAAATTGTAACTAATTGCCCTGGCTTATATCTATTACGAGTACCAGATGTCTTCCGTATGTTCTTCTTTTTCGAATTCATTCATACTACTTTGCAATTAGTTCGTCTACTTTGGACTTTGCTTCCAAATAATCGACACCATAATCTGTCTCAAGGTCTGTATCCATAAGATCAAGATCATGTGTACCATCGAGAGAGTCAAGCAATGTCTCAGTACATTTATAGTACTGTTCATATGCTTTTAACTTATTCTCTGCCTTAATATTTCTGCTTTTATAGACATTGATACTAAAGCAGGCTCCAATAATAGAGCCAATAACTGCTCCTACAAAGAACAGATTCAATTGGTCCATGAAAGAATGTTTGTTTTCATCCATAACTATATAATGTTTGATTAATAATCGATAAAAATGGCATATCTATCCTCACGAACCAATATGCCTGCATGGAAATAAAAACCTGTTGTGTAACTAAAAAGATTTAATAAAGGTGTAGTGGTTACTGGACTCGAACCGTCGCTATGTGTGCGCTTTTATAGCCAAGTACGATACCCATATAATGAATTCGTACATAGTATACCCTCTTACTTCAGTAAGTGTATAATAACCACTATCCGTCTCTCCGGATCGTCATAGAGAACTAGCATCCTCTTCTTCGTACCTTCTGCAATTAGGTGGGTTTATTTAGTTCTCGGTTTTACATGTAAACCCATTTAAAGGTTCAACGGCTTTTAACTCAGGCTACAGTAATTGCCATCTACCCTCTGTGTTCTACAATCGATATCTTATAGCTTTGCAAGTACCATAAGCACGTGTTGTAGTGCGTGGGCTTGGGACCACGAATGCCACATTACTCCTACGATTTATCACGTTAGCGTAGGCGCTCCGTCATCCTAGTTTATATACCGCATGAGATAACGGTTTATCAACAACTATCTTCACAGACAATTGTAGATGGGGTCTAGAAAAATGCTTATGAATAATGAATATCAGACTACAGTATGATGCAAATGTTTACCGTAGTTTCGTCTAGGTCTCATCAGTGACAATTTTAGACTCTCCCTAGCTGAGTTTAAATTAAAAATGTACCACTATCTTCACAGACCATGGTACATGAAACAAAATCTACTATTTACCACTCTTGGCAAAAACCTCAATTGTGCAATCAATGTATATGGAATCTTAATGTCTTTTGTCTTAAATAAACATATCACTATCTTCACAGACAATGATATGTATCATGCCAATGTTGCTACGCTTAGCAATTAGTAACCTATTGTAAATGAGCATATTATCAATTATATATGGAACCTTTAATTTTGTTGCATTTTAAATTGTTTTGCTAGAAACTGATTTATTTGCTAAGTCATCATTATCAAACGTCATATCACACCAAACTTTGTGATTGAACGGTTTTTCAATTATTTTCTTCATATTGATTACGTTTTTGTTAATAACGCTATATATTAAAACAGCCTATTTGAGCTGTTACGTAGGATTATTCTGAAAAAGGGGTTGGGAGATTGTTTTACCAATCCCCATCCCCACTAATCTTCGTCAGCTTGACCGAAATCGAAATCATTATCAATCATATCAAGCATTCGGTTTTTCAACTTATTAAACTCACTCTCCTCATCTTCCACACTACCTAAGTAAGTGTTAGCCAAAGATGAATAAGTGTGCGTTCCGTCATTGATAGCCTTTTCTTTGCCGTCTGTTAGTTCGCTAATTGTGAAATCAAATGTAGAGAAACGGGCTTTCTTACCTTTGAATTTCTCAACCAACTTTTTAAGCGCTTTGTTTTGTTCGGTCTCAGTGTGCTTATCTGTTAACAGGCTGTCAAAATTAATAAGGCATGTATAAGTCTTACCAACAGATGCACCAGCCTCTTCAAAATCAGCCAAAGACAATAAATCATCATCTTTTTCATCTTTTGAATCATCAGCAGAATAAGCAATACGCAATTGAACCCTAAAGGCTTCATTTTCCTCATTCCACTCTTTAAGTTTATCATTGAGTGAAACGTCGCTAATTGTTGCAATTTGATTAATTTTCTTCATTGTGCTTTGAGTTTTGAATTGTGAATAAATTTGTTTTTGTCATGGGGGGATACCCCAATCCGAAAGTATATACCGGGGTGTGATTCGTTGCTGTTTCGCGTTTATGTACATTTACTATAATTCGAAAAATCAAAAAAATATTTTTGTTTCTCCTTTCCGTACACACATAACAGTTTAAAAAAATAAAAAATAAAAAAGCCGAGGCATTAACCCCGGCTATTCTCATGCTTTCTTAAACTTATCTATAAAGTCTGTTATTTCTCTCATGTATATATGGTTATCACGCTCGTATATTATAGCATCAATCCACTTACCTGTAGAGTCTTTAAACTTCCCTGCTCCTACATAATTGTAGATATTTCCTTTATACTCGTACTTCATTTTTCCTTATTGGCAATCTTTAATCTAATTGACAATAGCTTCTTACTAATGTTTTTATCATCCTTAACCAGCTTCTTTGCCACAGTTATGTATTTAACTACCTTTGCGACAGGGATTGCGAGCTTTATTCCAATAAGTGAAATAGCAGCCCATAGAGGAAGAATTGTAAAGCAAACGTATAGCAATATTGCCCAAAATGCCAAGTTTAACATACTTACTGTAACGCTTTTAGCATTCATGGCCTTTATTACCTTATCAAATATTTCTTTCTCTTCATCGTTTAGTTCGTTCCTAATCTCAGATATATCTACTAACATATTTTAATCTCCTATTATTTATGTTCTCGGAATGTAATGTAGTATTACTTTCCCTCATGATATGGGACCGTAAGGAATGTCCATATAAACTTTAATACTTTCTTTAGAATTTCCACCATTTAATCCTGCTTGTAGTCTTCTTCTTTAACTCTTCTAGACACTTTTCGTACTTATTCTTCCAGTAGTTAACCCAGTCTTCCTGGCGTGCCAATTGCTGTTCTAACAGTTTTATAGAGGCATCTCTAGCCTCCAATGCACTCTCGTTACATTCTGCTGGCTTACTGTTTTGTACGAGTTTTTCGTAATCTTTTCTGTCAAGAATTACGTAATCCCTAAGCTGTCTAATCAATTGGACAAATTCCGTTTCCTTTATCTCCATTTCCAAATACTTCTATAAATTTGTAGAACTCTCCTTTTTCATCAAGCTGCAGTGCTAATTGTAGTATCTGCCTCGTTGGATTCGCTTCCTCTCCTAGATTCTCCATCTCCTTCAATAGGTTCTGATACGCATCCCTCTGTTCCTGGCTCATTTTCTCTTGCTTCTTCATCTTTTATATCGTTTAAAGCGTTTATAACTTCAGCTTTGGTAGTTTTTGTTTTAGACTTAGCGTAGTCATTTATTTTTTGTATAATGTCATCCTTGTGTGGATTTCCCTTTGTCTCATACATATGCATGAGCACGGACATGCTATTAGTATACTCAGTACGCTTTGTTTCGTCTTTTGCTAGTTCATCTACAAGCTTCTCGAGTTCTTCGATAGAGTATGGTTCCAATCTTCCGGAAACACTATCAATCGATCTAATAAGTTTTCCATTTCTGTCGTACAAATTGCTATATTTACTAATCTTTCCCATTATTTTTACCCTCTTTAAGTATTATCCAACATGTGGTAGTAGCTACTATTGGAAGTATTAAAAACATAAATATTATATCAAATGGATTCATCTTTATCTAGTTCGTAAAATCCTAATCTCCTACCATTTCTCTCGGCCCTTTGTATTATTTCTGCCGCTCTTAAGTATTCTTTATCCTTTGCTATTTCGCTCAGCATGGGCTACGTATTTCGTGCACTCTTCCTCTACAATTTCACCATCGTCGTTGCGTGTTAAATGAGTATATTTCATCTTTGATCTATTGAACTTAAATGCCCTAAATGCCTTATCTCGCTCCTATTTATCGTCATATCTATGAATATATTTCATCATTTGAGTAGCATTTACAGACCCTGCTACCCCTAGATTACATAGGTTTTTGATAAAGCTCATAGCCCCATCTTCGCCAAATTTATGCTTTAGCATACTATATTCCTTAAGGCTCTTCTAGAACCATTGATTATCAAGGTCGTATATTGGATCCTAATCTACAATGTATGCTATATTTACTGGTACTCCGTGTACAAAGAAATACTTACACTATTCTGTACATGGTTTATTCTAGTATTGTAGAGATAAGAAGTCGGCATAATATAGGACAGCACTCATCTCAAACTGGTTCATCGTTTACTTGCTGTTTTGCTTACGCACTCTGTAAAGTACCCAATTAAGTATGCGAATACTTCATTTGTATCCTCTGTTAGCTTTATATGGCATGCCTCAAGTACATCTACAGCTGCATGAAATGACTCATGAGCAAATGTATTTATATCCTCTCCTGTGTTCTTTAGCTTGTTTATTACTATGATCTCACAGTCTTCATCAGTCTCTTTGTCATATGCTCCCCTAGTAGTGTAAGCCGTATAACTAGCCCATTCATCATCAATTATAGACGTATCATCATCCCTAAAGCTAAATCTTTTATCTATTACAGACTTATCTGGGTTAATTATAACGAACAGATTAAATCCGTATACTGTGTTATATTTATCTATTATACACTTCTTCTTATCCATATTATCATTATTAGTCTTACAATTATTATTAAGCTTATATATAGCTCTACTATACTTATATAGTCTTACATACTGTAATAGCTGTACTACTAAAGTAGATCTCCTAAAGAGAATATATAAGAGAAAGGGTTCTTAGTCTGACTAACCCCTACTATCCCCCTAACGTAAAAAAGCCTAAAAAGTTGCATATTTGCAAGAAAAATGCTATTTTTACAAAATTTATACACCATTTGCAACCTTTTTGAAAATTATTTCGTTATGGCAGCGTAAAACAATAAAAGCAATTGGATATGACAAAGATTTTAAAGGTTGTTAAGCCATTCTTCGTAATGGAAGAAGGCGACACATTCGAGTACAACGAGAAAACCAATCAGTACGAAAGTGTGTATAACGAAGAGCATAATAGCTCAAACGAAGACAATTCAACGGTTGTTTCTTCTTATAATTCAGTTTATAGAATCTCAAAGGAATATGCCAAAATGCTTCTCGATAACGGTTATGTTGAGGAAGTTGACGAAAAGAAGAGATTCGTAAACATCTTCGACGAGATTGATAATAAGCTCTCAGAATACAACAATGAGCTTTATACTCTCAAGGCAAAGGCTGACGAGAATACTCCTCAGTGTTTGCTTGTTGAGAAAGAGACAGTATTGAGAAACATGATTAAATTACTTGAATACCTTAAAGGATTGAAGAAGTAATATGGATGATAAGATGATAGATCAGACTCAGTTGGCTGAGGACTTGAGCTCAAAAATAAAGTATGAGTTCAGACAGATGTTCTTGGTAAAGCCGCTTGAGCCTGTTAAAGTTAAGAAGAAGATCTCCGAACCTGTGGCTAAAGATACTAAGCCTAAGAAGGATAAGGATGGGATCGAGGCAGTTGATTATGATGAAGTAAAGACAGAGATTAAGGAAGTTGATTCAGATTTCTCTAGAGCTGTAGTACTTAAGTTGCCATATGAGTACACACACCCATATAGTGATGAAAAGATACAGCAGATGCCTATCAAGGTTGGCGATATTGTTATATACAGATCCGCTAGAGGAGCTATGTATTTCGACTTACTCAAGGATTCACAGCTTGTATCTCTTTACGATATTGTGGCAATTGAAGATGTAGAAAAGTAATGAATATAGATAAAGTTTGTAGATAGATCGGACGTACGCTAAACGATGATCCAGAACTAATAAAACAAATAGTTATGCATTAGTTTTAGTTTATTGTTGATGTTATGAAAGATCAAGATGATACTAGAGATGTGTTAATAAACAAACTATTTAGATTCAAGCTTAAGAATAGATTTAAAGATAATAAAAATAAACCATTAAGCCCATATGAAAAAGATAATAAACATTGATCGCAAGCCTATTATTGTTGATGTAGAAGCAGCTGAGGTTAAGGCGATTGAAAGATCTGCAAGAGGAATTGACGACGTTTACGTTGTTCCAGAAGACGCTCATATTAAGTGGACATCAAAGTTATTCCCAGATAAGACTGTTGAGGCAGATGTAAAGAAAGACGATATCCTTATCACATTCTACGATAGAGAACTTGGCGCAGACTTCGTTATAGTTAAGTCTGAGGATTGGTTGAAAGCTCTTAATAACGCTAAAGAAGCTGACCAGAGGAGAAAGGAAGAGTGGGCAGCAAAGCAGAAAGAGAGTGCACATGTGAATGTTGCCTGTGAAGATTGTGGAGATAATTGTTGATCATGTTAATATTTAAGTTATGAAGAAAGCTATTAAAAAGACAGTTAAGGTAGCAAAGCCTAAGTATACAATAGATATGCGAGATGTTGATGATGTAACAATAGATTTCCTTTGCCAGAAAGTTGAAAATGGAATGGAACTTACTGGTTCTGATTTCGCTACATTTGTATCAATTGTTGCAGATTCTTTACTTGAAAAACTCATGCCGGAGGAAGGCACAGCTCTTGTAAGAGACAATTGTGTGTACAGAATGTGTACAGCCGTTAGAGTTGAAGAGAAGGTTAAGAAGCCTTGGTACAAACGCTTATGGAATTGGATTACTCGTAAAAAGTAATCACCTTTAGAGTCTATTAGTCAAACGGTAAAGACGACCCGATATAAAGGGAATAGTTAGCAGGTTCGACTCCTGCATAGACTCCAACACATTCATTTTTAAGAAATTAAGATTTGATAAAGTGGCCGAGCTGATGGTACACTATAAATAAAAGGCCGAAATTAGCACGAATACTGGTTCTACGTAACTCCAGCTAAAAGTTACGTGCTTAAGGTGAGCTTCTACAATATTGCCCTATGGTGTAATGGCTAGCACAGAAGTCTCTAAAACTTTTAGTCTGGGTTCGAATCCTAGTGGGGCGACAATAAAAAATAATATTTGAATACTATGGAGTTGAAATTTAAGAGACTTGAGGATAACGCTATCCTCCCTATTCGTGGCACAAAAGGTGCTGCAGGAATTGATTTGACTTGCACTAAGATTGAAACAGCTCTTAATGAAGCAAATCAGCTAATGTTGGTTTACCATACAGGATTGGCAGTTGAAATTCCTGCCGGACATGTTGGTTTACTTATACCACGCTCTAGTATTTGGAAAAAGTCATTATGGCTTACTGATAATGTCGGCGTTATCGACAGCGACTTTAGAGGCGAGATCGTAGCATTTATGAAGGCTACAACTGATACCATTCCTGCTGTTTATAAGCAGGGTGAGCGCTTCTGTCAGTTAGTCATCGTTCCTATACCAGAGTATACAATCACAGAAGTTTCCGAGCTTTCATCAACAGAGAGAGGTGAAGGTGGATTTGGTTCTACTGGCACAGGAGCTGAAAACGAATGTAGCGCAGCTACGGGAACTCAGTCACAGCTTAAGGAACAGGTTGAGTCCGCACCAGAGCCAGCGGCGGCACAAGATGGTGCTGAGGTAAGTGAAGGATAGGCCTAATTCGCTTACATAAAGGGGATTACCGAAAGGTAGTTCCCTTTTACTGTTTAAACACATTAATGCATTAATTATGATTTAGGAAAAAGATTTTTTATATAGAGTTCCAGTAAAAACAGCGCCTATAACAACTCCTGGTGGATAGATTAGAAACCCAGAAATATTGGTTGATGTTGAAGGTGGAGAATTCATGCACGGAAATATATTGGATGCGAACTCTACAAACAAGCTTATTAATCAGTCTGTTAAAGATGCTGTAGATAATAAGCTTATTGAAAGCGGATATGTAACAAAGGATTTACTTGAAGCCGAAACAACAAGAGCTACAGAATAGGAGAATAGTTTAAAGACTCTCATAGGTGCCGAAACAAGTGCTCGTACAAAGGGCGACGAAGACTTGAGCTCTAAGATTAAGGCAGAGCAGACTAGAGCTGAAGGTAAAGAAAAGGAAATATCAGATAAGCTTGCAATAGTTAATGGTGATTCAAATACAGAAGGATCATTTAGAAAGGCTATTGCAGATGTAGTTGCTGCTGCCCCAGAAGATCTTGATACGCTTAAAGAGATCGCTGATAAACTTGCTGGTAACGATGACTTGCATACAGCATTAAATCAGGCTATTACAGAAAAGGCTGATGCGTCTGCACTTCTTAATGAGGTTACAAGAGCCACTGGCGCTGAAAGTGGTTTACAAGCTGCTATTGCTACTAAGGCTGACGCTACCGCACTTAGCAATTATGTTCTTACAACAGCGCTTAATCAGCAGGTTGATACGCTGAATACTGCTATTAGTGCTAAGTAGGATGCAGGCAATTATATCCCTTATGATGCCAGCGTAGCAGGTACCTATTTGGTAGATAAAACTATTTGTGTAAAAGCAAATGATGTAAATACCGTGAAAAACTCACAATTAGCCGCATCTTCATTACTTTTTAGTAATGGTATTAAAATCAGAACAATTTATACTGCTGATGGAATAACTTCTAATTAGCACAATGATTGCTTAGCTACTTCAGACGGCACATTTAAACCAATATCTGATTTTGTTTTAAAGGAAGATGCGTAGGAAGAATATGCAACACCAGACTAGATTAATGATATTAAAGTAGGATTAGCCAAAAAGTAGGATAAAATTAAAGTAAATAGTGTTGATGTTACAAATCTAAACAAAGCTAATATTGATCAGTTAATAAATATTGTACAAGAGCTTTTAATTGCACTTAATAGCAGCGGATTAATTATAATGGAGGATGGTCTCGAATAAAGCTAGGTCTTAATGAAAGCATGACGGGGTTCGCTGCCCCGCCTAGCACAACTTGTTCTACCATGTATTATGATAGGACTTTTATAACCCCTAGATGGAATATACTAGGGCTCGCGTAGCAATACGCTTTTTTAAATTAAACGGGACTAGGATATTTCCAGTCCTAGTTCCATATTGTTTTACTATAAAACTTGTTAATTATGGATACAATCGAGAAAGTTTATTGTACAGGACACGACAATAACGACGCTTTAGTAGCCGCTTTGGCTTCTAAGAATAAACTGTGATCCAATGGCTATGGCAGCCATGATGAACTAGAATGATTACATGAACAACCCATTTGCTTACCTTATCTGGATGATCTTCGCTATGCGTATGTGGAACAACCAGGATGGTAACCAGGGTAATGCAATCCAGAGTCAGCTCGACGCAATGCGTTCACAGATCGCTGATAATCAGAATAGTTCATTGGTAATGGATGCCATAAGAGGCAATGCTAATGCAATTACATAGTTAGCCTCTAGCCTGAACTGTGATTTCAACGCATTGAATAATGCTATTTGCTGCGTTAGATCCGGTATCCAGGAAGTAGCAGGTAATGTAAACTTCTCTGCAGAACGCGTTATTAACGCTATTAATCTCGGAGATGCTAACCTTACATCTGCATTGCAGAACTGCTGCTGCCAGACGCAATAGAACATTATCAAGATGGGCTACGAGAATCAACTTGGGCAGAAGGACATCGTTAACCAGATGCAGACAGGTTTCAGCTACACAAACTCAGGTTTGGAGAGAGCTGCAAGTAACCTTGGTTTCCAGATGAGTTAGATGGCTTGCGATCTTAAGACGAACGCAAACGCAAATACTCAGCGAATAGTAGACGTTTTAAACAATCATTGGCAGTCAGATTTACAGTAGAGATACAATGATGCTCGCCTTGAATTGTCACAGCAGAAGTAGAATGCTACTTTGATTGCTGCACTTAAGACAACTACTACAGCTTAATAAGTTTAATTTATGTGAGGGCTCCTTCGGGAGCCTTTACATATAAAGATAAGGCTTATGGCATTTAAAGATGTAAAACAAAACTATTCAGTATATATACTGAATAAACAGGATATAACTATTATCGACGGAAAGGTTATATCAGTTGGATTTCCACACTTAGATTTAAGTACAAAGCCTGCAATGGGTTAGTCACAAATGGTTGTAGATATAACTATAGAAGCTAATTCAAAGACGGCAACATATTCAATCCCAGAGAACCTGTCTGTTACATATGCAGGAGACGTAGTATTGTCTACGGATAAGCAGGGTCTTATGGCCGAAGTAGAGCAGATGAAGAATACTGCTGAAAAGATACTTGAGTCAGTTCCAAAATAGAAGGAAGTAGTAGATAAGACGACTGTATTGTTGTCTGAGCTTAATCCTGTCTACAAGGAGAAGAAGGAGACTGAATAGAGATTCTCAAAGATAGAAGAATCTATAAGTAGAATGGAATCAACTGTTAATAACTTTATTAATTCTTTCAACAATGCAAAAGGTAATAGTAATACGGCACAGTGATGATGATAACCAGAATTCTAAATATGTTGCAAATCTTTAGAAAAACGAAGATGGCAGCTATTCGGCTAGTGTTGGAGTTGTAAAGGAAGATGGATACAATGACTATGTTAGTAAACATGGCTTACACTTTACAAAAGCTTTACAGGAATACGCTAGTAAATAGATGGTTAATTCAAATAATTAGGAACATACATGAACTTCTGAATAGGTTCAAAATGTATGCAATGTACTTAATCTTGAAATTCCAGATACTTCTACAATAGAAGATGTAACTTATACAGCAAACATGGCTTATGCTGATTTTTATCCAGAATTGCTTAATGAACACCAGTGCGTAAAATATGCAGTAGCTGTAGCTAATGATAAAGATGGCTATACAGGAATTCAGTTTTGCAGATGGATGGCAGACGTTGTAGGAAAGAAGGAACATATAGATTGGGATAAATTCAAATAATCTTTAACTGTGGCGTTTTAGACGTGGTCTTCGATGACACCACAGTACAATAATTGTTAACAATTTAAACGAATTAATATGATTAATTTTTGCGTAGAACCAAAAAAGTCTTGTTGCAAAAATCCAGTTAGAGAATTGGATTTTGAAATAGACAAATGTTATTCGTCAGTATATTCTAGATTACTTAATCATACAAACGATTCAACCTTACATGTATCTTAGAAAGAAAGAGATGAATGGAATGGAAAGGCTAGCAATTCTGCTTTACTAGATCTTCAAGATCAGTTAAATGAAATAGCTGGAGACGGAGATAACTCTATAAAGAATGAGATATTGATAGAAGTGTCTAGGCAGATAGCAGGTGCTATTACTGATTTAAATATTGAAGAGTATGCTAAAAAGAAATATGTTGATGACGCTATTAGTAATATTGACTTTGATTAGTATATTACAAAAAAGAATGCCGATTCTACGTATTTAAACAAGGCTGACTATATAAAATTTGATCCTACTAACTATTATACTATAGCTTAGATATAGAAGATAATCGAAGACTCTACTATAGGGAAAGATTACCCTATAAAGAGCTTTACATTAGAACATAATGAGCTTATTCTCACATAGAAGAATGGTGGTTAGTTTAGAGTTGCTTTATCTGAAAGCGGATCTAATGGCGGAGTAAATGCTGATTATGTATAGGAATAGCTTTTAAATTATATTAAAAAGAATACATTATCAAAATTAATAATAAACGATAAGGCATACTCTATTGAAAGTGGGAATGATATAAAAATCCCTATTAGTGGTGCTGGTTCAAGTATAGACTATACTAAATTTGGATATAGCAAATCTTATTTCAAAAAACATCCAAGTAATTCTGTAGCACCAAGTAAACCTAGTGCAAATAGACCACCTGAAGATGGTTCTGGGTGGGTTGATGATGCCCCAAACTAGGAAGCTGGATACTACATATGGATGACACAGGTATTCATAAATGGTAATGGATAGTATGGAGAATACACAAATCCAATATGTTTAACTGGAACTGCAGGAGAAAGCGCTGTATCATACGATATCAAAACATCTACTAGTACTATTAATTATCAAGATGGAACAATGTATCCAAAGATTATTAGTGTATATGTTGTAAAGAGTAATGGCTCATAGATTACAAATATTACACCATCAAATGGTTCTGGTTGGTCGTTCTCGTATAGTGTTGATGGCGGAAGCGCGTGGACTGCAATATCAGCTGATTGGATTCAAACGGAGGGCGATAACGGAATGCTGTTTAAAGCAACAAATGGAACAATAACGTTAAGCGAATATGTTCCAATCGTTAGGTCTGGTATAAATGGATCAACTTATTCATTGTAGCTTTCAAACATATCATTATCATACGTTCCAGCAGATTAGAATTACAACTTATAGATGAGCTATAATGTTAATTTGTATAAAAACGAAAATGCTATAGATAGTACTGATGCAAATCTATACAATCTATATATGTAGCTAAACTCAAACGATAGAACAACTTTGCAGTATAATACAGACCATTGGGATGTCACAGTAAATACAACTGTATAGTCTAAGTCTAGCACCGTTACTATATACGCATATAATACAAACGGCGCTTATCTTACGTCTATGACTATTCCCGTATCAGCTTCTGGAGACACATCTATCGGACAAACGTTTAAAGGTTCCCCTTTAAGAATCACCGGCGAATGGCAGAGCGGAACAAAGTACTATGATGGAAAGAGAAGTGCAGAAAATGGCATATTCTATCAGGATATTGTGCTTTATAAAGGCGTATATTATGCTTGTGTAAATACAGATTCTGGAGAAGCCGACTATTGGAAAACACCGCCAATCACTGCTACATATTGGTCAGCATTCTCATTATCTCCTAATGTTGTAGCTAATCTCGTTATTGCTAATGATGCGTTTATAAAAGAGATCTCATCTAACGAGCTTATTATTTTTGACGATTAGAAGATTGTTGCTGGTATGACATCTAGTAAAGCTGTAGATGAATCATCACCATTAAATGGTAAGGTTACAACTGAAGGCAAGGGAGATGTTCGTATATGGGCTGGCGAAATATCTAATGCAGATTTAACAACAGCTCCATTCACTGTTACAAGTAATGGAAATTTAACTGCACATACAGCCACTTTATACGATGCTACATTTTATGCTACAAATGCCAACGTTAAAATAACGAATGAATTATTTACTGAAGTTGGTTAGGGTACATTTAACTACGAGAGAGCCGGTATTTGCATATCAGGAAATTCTGAAGAATATGGAGACAGTAAGATGTTCTTCGGAATGCAATCACAATACCCTCTTTAGATAGGTGGTTCAGTTAGTAAGAGTACAACCCCAATTATGTATATATCTAATAAAAACAATGATATTACTATACATCCAGACAAACTTCTTATACATGGATAGGGATCAACATTTGAAACATTTGGCGTTTCATATTTGTACGGTCTTACAAATATATAGAAATTAGGAAGATTTATAAGAAATGATTCATTAAAAGCAAATTTAGACGACTAGTGTAGCATAAGCATTAACGCTGGAACATACGGCAGTATTGAAGGTTCTACTCATACAATTGTATTACCAGATGATATAAAAGGAAGGGATATAATTATAGTGAATCCTAAATGGAATAGTCTTATAATATAGGCTCCTGAAGGATATACCTTATATAAATATGGATCTAGTGTTAGTTAGGTAGATATGCCTAAATATACAATGGCGCATGCAGTTTAGATAAGTGATAAAGCATGGATTATAGGAATGATGACATAATTAAACATGAAGATAATTAGATAGAATATACTTCCTCCAAAAGGATTTCTAGCGATTAATTTATTTGGATATCTATTCTGTAAGCCGAATGCTAAGATAACTGATATTACAATCAACCATGAACAGATACATACAGAATAGATGAAAGAAATGCTATATGTACCATTCTATTTATGGTATGGGGTAGAATGGCTAGTTAAATTGTTTTGTAAAGGAAATGCGTATAGAAATCTTTCGTTTGAGAGAGAAGCTTATGATAACTAGTATAATCTAGATTATTTAAAAACAAGAAAACATTATAGTTGGCTTAAAAGACTATTTAAGTAATGTTTGACATCATATAGAATAAAATACAATTAAGTACAGAAGATTTGGCTATACCACCATTTAAAGACTTCTATAACAATGCCAAAGATAAACAAGACGCATTAAAGAAGATTGAATTCATAGTGTGGAGATATAAATGGAATAGCCCATATGAGGCATATCCAGAGAAAGAGCGCACATGGAGAGTAGCTAAAGATGTACTTAATGATGAGAATTATAAACCTGATGACGTTGTAAAAGAATTAGCAAAAAGGTTCCAGGAGTTCCAAGAGACTCCTGCTACCCGTCTGCTTAAATCTTCTAAGAGCGCAGCAGAGGGCATTATGAACACGATGGATAGCTATGCAGAAGAAGAGCTTGATATAGATACAGCTAAGAAGCTTTCAGCTATATTGAAAGATGTTAGCGGAATAATCAAGTCATTAGACATGGCTATGAAGTAGGCAAAAGCAGAACAAGCAGAAACCGGTAGAGTCAAAGGTGGTGGCATTATTGGTATGTACGAATAACTATGATAGACTTTAATTAGAGACTCCATGATACAGACAAGTTCAGATAGGCAGCTATCTTCTTTCAGCAACATGGATGCTATACCTTAGCTCCTAGAGGTACTACTGATTATAACAAATATTGGGAGCAAGAGACAGATAGATGTATTAATGGTTATACTGCTCCAGATGGAGAAGGTATAACTGGATACAATTACTTCTATCTAAATTATAGTCCAATCATGCGACTTAAGGAAGAAGAGTATACAGATAGAGAGGGTAACCTCAGAAAGAGGAGACAACGTATACTTGAGTTCCCTAGCTTTTGGGACTATGATTACTATTATTTTTGCGCTATAGAACAAGCAGAGTTGGAAGGAAAACATATGGCTGTGCTTAAATGCAGACAGAGAGGATATTCATTTAAGGGTGGATCTATGCTAGTTAGAAACTATATGCTTATACCGGGTTCAAAGAACTTTGCTATAGCATCAGAATAGAAATTCCTTATAGGTGATGGTTTGTTAACTAAAGCCTGGCAGATAATGGACTTCCTTGATAAGCATACTGCATGGGCCAAGCAAAGACTTGTATCTACACGTATGGAAAGAACATCCGGTTATAAAATCACCGATGAGTTTGGTAAGTAGACAGAACAAGGATACCTGTCTAGTATAACAGGAATAACCCTTAAGAACGATCCAGAACGTGTGCGTGGTACTCGTGCTAAGCTTGTACTATGGGAGGAAGGTGGTAAATTCCCTAGCCTTCTTGATGCATGGCGTATAGAACAGCCTTCAGTAGAAACTGATGATGGTAAAGCGTTCGGATTAATGATAGCATTTGGTACCGGTGGTACCGAAGGAGCCAGTTTCGAAGGATTGAAAGAGTTGTTCTATAAACCTAAGTCTTACAATGTTCTCAGCTTTCCTAATATATGGGATGAAGGCAGAGAGAATACTGAATGCGCATTCTTTGTTCCAGCGTATTCTAACCTAGAGTCATTCGATGATGACGGCAATTAGGTTTACATGGATAGGGATGGAAATAGCTATAAAGAAAAAGCTATAGAGAACCTTATAGATTAGAGAAACAAGGTAAAAGATGGTGGTGCTAGTCAGCAATCAATAGACCGTTTTATATCAGAGCGTCCTATAAGGCCAGCAGAAGCTGTATTGGAGCTCGGTAAGAATATATTCCCTAGAAAGTTATTGATGGACCAGTTGACCAGAATAAGGACCAACAAGAAGCTTCAAAGTATGAAGCATATAGTTGATCTGGAATGGGATGGAAATGGTCAAGTAAAGGCTACAGAAAAGCCTAGTGGTGATATAACTAACTACCCTCTTAAGAAAGGCGATAAGCCTCATGGATCTGTGGTTATATGGGAATATCCAGTAAAGGATCCTCCTTTGGGTTTATATATAGGAGGATGCGACCCTTATGATCATGATGATAGCTTTACAAACTCTCTTGGTTCTACATTTATATTTAAACGTGTAAGAGCTGGAGAAGCATGGACGGATGTAATAGTAGCAGAGTATTCCGGAAGACCGGATACAGCAGAAGAATACTATGAGAATGTGCGCAAGCTACTTACGTTTTATAACGCTAGATTATTATTTGAGAATGAAAGAAAAGGAATCTACCCTTACTTTACGAATAAACACTGCGATTACCTCTTGGCTGATTAGCCAGATAAAATTATATCTGAAGTCTTTAAAGACAGCAAAGTGCAAAGAAGAAAAGGATGCCACATGACCAAACAGATCAGGGCGTATGGCGAAGGATTAATATTAGAGTGGCTGTTAGATGAGTTTGAAGAAGGTCACCCTAATGTAGAAAGAGTATACAGCGAGCCTCTAATAGAAGAGCTTATAGAGAATGATGGTGTACGAAATGTAGACCGTGTGATAGCTTTGTGTATGGTAATGATATACAGAGAGGAGCTCTATTAGGTAAAGGTGTAGTCTGCAAAAGAACAAAACAAATAGGTTGAACTCTTCGAGATGCCGTTATTTAGCAAACAATGGTTTGAAGAAGATAGCAGCACAAGTGAAGACGGTATGCCGATATTCACATTTTAATACATGGAAGATAACTTATACAATTCAGCTTTCCCCAGACAAAAGCTCCCTCTTTCAAAGAAAGGAAAGAAGTGGCAGGAAGATTGCGTTAACTATATTATAGGTGAAGGTAACGTAACGTCTGGAGGAAATAGTACATCATATTACGGAGAGCTGTAGACCTATTATAACTTATATAACAGCATCTTCGACGAGAAGGATTTTAAATCAATTACAAACCCATTCAAGGTCGAGGATGGTTTTCCTGCTACTCCTCATGACTTTAACATCATTAGACCTAAAGTAGATTTGCTCATAGGTGAGGAGACAAAGAGACCTCTTAATTTCAGAGTCATCAGAACTTCATAGGAGGCCACGTCTGAAATGCAGGAAAAAGAGAAGTAGATGATTCTGCAATATATATAGGCAGCTATCACAGCTAGAATGAGTCCAGAAGAGGCTCAGTAGTTCCAGGAATAGCTACAATCTGGAGAGGTTATGCCACCAGAGTAGATAGCTAAGTACATGGATAAGGACTATAAAGATATTGTAGAAAATACAGCGTATCATACGCTTACATATCTGAGAGAGAAACTTGATCTTGACAACGAGTTTATCAAAGGCTGGAAGGATGGATTGATCTCAGGTAGAGAAATTTATTACGTTGGCGTGCTTAATGCAGAGCCATATGTCGAAAGAGTTAATCCTATATACTTCTCTTACGATAATAGTCCAGACTTGGAGTTTATTGAGGATGGCTCATGGTGCTGCAGAAAGATGCGTATGCCTATTACAGAAGTATACGATAGATACTACGACAAGCTTGAAGAGAAGGATCTCGATAAGCTTGAGGAAATGATTGGTTCTACACCTGGTAGAAACCTTGGAGACAGAAGTCCTGTTGATATGGGTATACAATTACGTATATACGACAACCCTATATTTGAAGGAGCTGGTAAATCTCTTGTAAATGTATGGCATTGTTGCTGGAAGTCTTTTAAGAAGATCTTCTACGTAACTACTACAGACGATGCGGGACAGCCTCAAATTAACATAGTTGATGAAACATATCAGCCTGTTGGTAATGAGGTTAGCGTAGAACCAGATTGGATCGTAGAAGTATGGGAAGGATACAGAGCTGGTAGTGACTTATACTTTGGTATACAGCCTATTGAATACCAGCACGTAAGTATCGATAACCCTAATAGCCAGAAACTCCCTTATTGCGGTGCTATTTACAGTAACACAAACAGTAAGCCTAGATCATTGGTTAGTATTCTTAAGCCATTACAGTATATGTATATTGTGTTATGGTACAGACTTGAGTTAGCTATTGCTAGAGATAAAGGTAAGGTTGTAAATATGGATATTACATAGATTCCTAAGTCTATGAATATTAGCCCCGCTAAGTGGATGCACTACTTGTCTAGTGTTGGTGTTAACTTCATTAATCCATACGAAGAAGGCTGGAATATTCCTGGAAGAGAAGGCGGTAAGCCTGCGCAGTTCAATTAGATTACAGCATTGGATCTTACGATGTCTAACGTCATAGCTGAGTATATACAGCTCATGGATAAGATAGAGGAACTTGCTGGCACAATCTCTGGTATTACACAGCAGCGTGAAGGGGCAGTAAGCTCATCAGAAATGGTAGGCAATGTAGAAAGATCCGTAGTACAGAGCTCACATATTACAGAGCCATTGTTCTGGGTTCACAATCAGTGTAAGCGAAGAGTTCTTAATATGCTCCTTAATACAGCTAAGGGTGCCTGGGAAGAGACAGGTAAGCAGAAGCTCTAGTACATCTTTGATAATGGAGAAAGAGCATTCTTAGACATTACTCCTAAGTTCTACTATGAGGACATGGATGTGTTCGTAAGCGATACATCTAAGGATCTTGAGAACATACAGAAACTTCAGTAGCTTATACAGCCAGCTATGTAGAATGGTGCTAGCTTACTTGAAGCAGCAGAAATCCTTACAAACGATAACTTTAACATCATTAAGCAAAAGCTTAAGGATATGCAGACTAGACAGGAGTAGATGCAGCAACAGCAGCAGGAAGCAGAAGCTCAGCAGCAACAGCAGTTGCAGTAGATGCAGAATGAGGCTAAGCAGCAAGAGCTCATGTTACAGGAAGCTCAGATGGATCTTCAGAGATATCAGATTGATCAAGATAATCAGACTAAGATAGCTGTAGCACAGATTAATGCTTATCGCGGAACAGAGAATATGGATCAAGACCAAAATGGTGTGCCGGACGTTGTAGAGATCGGCAAGCAGGCTCTTGAACAGCAGAAGATTAATCAAGAGGCTTATAATAAGCGTTACGAAGCTAAGTAGAAGCGTGAGATAGAGGATCAGAAGATTCAGCTTGAGAAGGATAAGATGAAGCATGAAACAGAGCTGCAGAAGGCTAAGGATGATGCTGCTTATGAACGCGAGAAACTTAAGGCTCGCACGGCCCTTAAGAACAAAGTTTCAGGCGAGAAGTAATGAAGTTCGATAATAAGACATTTCAGTAGAAGTATGAGGCGTGGAAGAATGGCGCTGATTACTGGAAGGATATTAGAGGAATCAACTTGGGTGGAAACACCCAGGCTGAGGAACCTAGTCCAGAAGAACAGTAGTAGATTGACTAGAGTGTATAGTCTATACTTAATGCTTACAATGAAGGAAAGGATGCTAATATAGCTGAAGACATTATTAAACCAATGCCTTTTGATACTCCATTAAGCGAAGAGTATCCTATACTACATAAATATAAAGGCGGTAAAGATGATTCTATTAATACTTTTGTTAACAGAATGGGCCCTCTTGTAGGACAATAGCTAAATAGGTACGGCTACGGTGACGCTGCGTTTTATAATGTAATGCGCCAGCTTGCATATGAATCCAATTACGGTAGATCTAGAGTTGCTAGAAGATAGCATAACTATGGTGGAGTAGGATGGAATGGTAAGACATACACTACTTATAAGACTGATGCAGACTTTGTTAAAGATTATGTAAGACTTATGCATACAAGATACGGAGCTGCTCTTAGAGCTAAATCTACGTAGGATTATGCTAGAGCCCTTAAGCAGAAAGGATACTATGAAGATTCTCTTTAGAATTACTCAAGAAACCTCAATAGCATGAATAGTCTTGTTAGGGCGGCTCGCAATCACAGGAATTCACATAAGGATGCCTATAACTATAATGTGCAGCTTAACGACATTGAATAGGATTATGATGATGCAAAGAATGCTAGCCCTATAATTATTAACACTCCATCTACAAGATAGCCTAGTACTATTAGGGCAGATGTTCCAACAACTCTACTTGGTCCGACTTAGGAAGAGATAAAGGCTCAACAATAGCGTGATCTTAATAAGTATAAACAGTAGATGTATGATAGGTTAACATAGCCTTCACTTCCGAATATACTAAACTTACTTCCATCTAATAACTTTGGAAAAGACTCATATGGGCAGAAGTTCTGGTGGAGAAGAGGCAATAATCTTAAACTCAACTAATTATGACACAGATGGAAAGTCCTAAGCGAAAGATGCAGAAGAAGAACGACTATCAGCGTAATAAGCTCTTTCGTAAGATTAAACGTAGAAGAAAAGCATAGGCTGAAGCAGAATAGCATATAGCTGAGAAGTAGCTTAGAAAGAAGTTAAAGTTACCTAAGTTTGGAGATGGTAAAGAGAAGGTAAATCTCGATAATGCTCATTTTGATAAAGAAGGAAATCTTGTAGACAATACTACTGGCGTTAAATATACGCCAACTTCAGATGATGTTATAATAACACCTAATACAAAATACTTCTATGATCCATACGCTAGTGCTGGTAATTATTTCGATGGTAATTGGTCGAAAGATTTAATAAATATGACGCCTGGTGTAGGAGATGGTATGGATATTGCACAAGCTATCGTTGACTCTACAAATGGCAAATATCTGACAGCTGGGTCAAGTTTAGCAATGCTAGCTTTACCAAATTTTATAGAAAAGCCAGGAAGGCGATTAATAAACTATATGCCTGGTTTGACAAAATATCTTTATAATGCAAATAATAAAGTAGCAAAATTCGCAAGAGACAACTTTCCTTCAGCATTCAAAAATATATCTTATAATGACGCTGTTGACGCATTAAATAGATTTGACCAAAAACTTATTGGTGACAGAATTATCCATAAAAATTCTAAACCGATATGGAATGAGCAGCAAAAGCTTTGGGAGCTAGGAACATTTAGGGACAAGAGCAATGAAAGATATTTTGAAGATATAATAGCTCCTAAATTAGACGTCGGAGATCCAACAAAAATACATGGAATAAATATTTCAGACCCAAGACTTAATACCGTGATTGGATTTCATCCTTCGATTGGTGTTGGTGGGTTTAAAACGCCGGATGGTTATACAATGGTAAATCTTAGAGGTAAAAGATATGCTGGACAATCTGGTAAATAGCTTGAAAATAACATATCAGACGTATCTCTACACGAATCGTGGAGTCATATGACAGATGCTGATGCATCAAGAAATGTGATTGGTCAGAATACTGATGATTATAAGCTTTTAAACAAAGATGGAAATGTTGGTGGATCAAGCAAATGGATTGAAGGAAGAGCTACAATGAATCAAATTAGGAAAAAGCTTTATGACGCTGGATATAATACATAGTAGAAAATAGACTAGTATATATCAAATTTATCTGATGAGTAGTTGTTTGATTTATTTTCTTAGCAAAATGGGTATGGAAAAGATTACTAGAGAGCATATAATTCTTCCGGCGCAAACACAAAGAAACAAATGTCTGATAAGGCTAGGAATATGTTTAAACTTGCCGCAATTGGAGGCGTTGGAATAACAACTGCAAATAAAATTAACTCCGATAAAGGATACAACTCTGGCAAAGATATTCATATAAAGAAATCTAAGCGTGGTACATTTACTAAAGCTGCTAAATAGCATGGTATGAGTGTATAGAGTTTTGCTAATAAGGTTTTAAAGAATCCATCTAAGTATAGTGCAACTATGAGAAAGAAAGCTAACTTTGCGCATAATGCAGCAAGTTGGAAACATTAAACATTACACGGGTTCGACTCCCGTGTAGCGTACAACAATTAAAAAATATTAACTTAGTTATAATTTAAATTATGGCAAGAAAGAAGAAAAATCCATTAGGTGATTTTGAAGACGCTTTGAGCTCTCTCGGGTTCGGTGGCCAGGAAGGTGGCGACAGCGTTACAGACATTGATAACCAGGATGTGGTTAATCAGGTGTTAGATGACCCTAATGATGATGTTGACAATTTAGACAATCCAGATGACGATAAGTCTTCTGAGGATAATAAAGATAATAAGAATGTAACTGATGATCCTAATGCTCATGATGATGAGACACAGATCCCAGATAATATTTTAAACAACAATACGTCCGACACAACTACAGTTGACAACGAATAGGATAACGACGATGATGATAACGATCAGCAGACTGACACTGACGTCGTAGATCCTGGAGAAGCAGAATAGATTGGTGCTTTCTTTGACGCATTCGCTGAAGCTAACGGTTGGAGTGTTGATGCAGAAGAGAAACCTAAGTCAGTCGAGGATCTCGTAGAGTACATCAAGGATGTCGTAGATGAGAACTCTACCCCATAGTACGCCGATGATCGTATTGCTAGACTTGATCAGTACGTAAAGAATGGTGGTAGATTTGAAGACTTCTATCAGACACAACAGAAATCTATGTCTTATGACAATATAGATTTGGAGGACGAATCTAATCAGAAAGCAGCTGTTCGTGAGTTCTATAAATTACAGGGTATGAACGACGAGCAGATTAGTCGCAAGATTGAGCGCTATGAAGATGCTGACATGCTGGAAGATGAAGCAGCTGATGCTGTTAATTATCTTAAGGCGTACGAGCAGCAACAGCAAGAGTATATGGCTCAGCAACAGGAAGCTCAAAGACAATAGCAGGAGCAGCAAGCTGCACAGTTCATGGATGACCTTACTTCTAGTATAAACGGTCTTACTAATATTAGAGGTATAAATATCCCAAAAGAGGATAGAAAGGCATTGTTCGATTATATTACAAGAACTGATGCGGACGGTTTAACAGAGTATCAGAAGGCTTTTAATAATAACCTTGTTAACAATTTGATAGAATCAGCCTACTTCACAATGAAGGGTGATGCTCTACTGGGCGAGGCACAGCGCAATGGTCAGACATCTGCTGCGAGTAAACTTAGACAAATGCTCAAACATCAAACAAAAAATCACACAGCATACAATGTTGGGCATGAAAAACAACCTCAGGCATGGGATATCGCGTCAAAATACCTATGATGAGACAATTAACATATTATGAATAATTCAAGTTCTTTATTAAATAATCTTCAGCTCTACCGTGGTAAGCGTTTTGCTGACTTGGTAGACGAAAACATGATTGCTAATGCAATGCTTACAAAGCCTCATGAAGTAGCAGGCTTGTTGTCATTGGTTTTTGGTACAAAGGATGATGGTATTTCAACTACCATCGACTTGTTAACTGGTGGTCTTGGTTCAACCATGACTATCGAAAACAGAGAGTATGAGTGGTCTGTAATGATTGATGCTGACCACGCTGTTAATATCCGCTACGCTAAGTGGAATGGTAAGGAGATTACTCCTAAGTCAATTACAGAAGGTTTGACTCCAGGTATTAACAATACTCCTATTTATCTTGGTCTTGAGGAGAAGTGGTTCGGTCCAGGTGCAATTCTCGCATTTGACAACGTAAACTTCCAGGTACGTGTAAACGGTACTCCATACCAGGATGGTAGCACATGGGTATATGAGTGCTACGTAGCAGAAGGCTTCCAGGGTTCTTATATCCCTTGTGAGTATTTGCTCCCAGGTCGTCAGGTAGACCGTATCGGTTCTGCATACGAGGAGTACAGTGATGAGGCAGATATCATCAACTATCAGACTCCATTTAAGATGCGTAATAGCTTGATGACTATGCGTCTTACTTATGATATCACTGGTGATGCTTACTCTACAGTATTGGCTATCGCTTTGACTGATCCTGAGACAGGTAAGAAGTCTTATTTGTGGTCTGACTATCAGTATTGGAAGGCTCTTCGTGAGTGGAAGAAGAGAGAGGAGAAGCAGTTGCTGTTTGCTCACTCTAACCGTAACGCAGATGGTACTTACAATTTGAAGGGTACTAATGGTCGTTTCGTTCCAATCTCTGCAGGTTTGTTCGAGCAGATTGCTCCAGCTAACGTACGTTATTATACAAAGCTGACTACAGAGTTGTTCGAGGATTACTTGTTCGATCTCTGCTACAACATTATCGGCACTAATGAGCGTAAGTTCGTTGCTTTGACCGGTGAGATGGGTATCCGTGAGTTCGACCGTATCTTGAAGGAGAAGGCAGCTAGCTTTAATATGATTGATACACACTTCATTACAGGTTCTGGTCAGGACTTGAAGTTGGGTGGTCAGTTCACAACTTACACTATGACTAATGGTATCGAGTTGACAGTTAAGCGTTGCGCTATGTTTGATAACATGGAAATGTTCCGTCAGCTTCACCCATTGACAGGTAAACCATTGATGTCTTACACATTCTTGTTCGTTGACCTTGGCCGTCGTGATGGTCAGGCTAACATCGTTAAGGTATGTCGTAAGGGTCGTGAGTTCGTACAGTGGTGTACTGGTGGTTCTGTATTGCCAAATGGTTATGCAAACAACATCAATACTATGCGTTCTAACAGCCGTGATGGTTACCAGGTACACTTCCTTGGTGAAGAGGGTATTATGTTGAGAAATCCATTGTCATGTGGTATCTTGTATTGTGATGCTGAAGACCAGGAGACTATTGCAGTCGAGAATAGAGCAGCAGAGCTCGCGTAATTAATAAAATAATATACAATGTTCAACCCCACCCAAAATCGGGTGGGAGCTTGGCATTGCAACAACTAATTGAAAAATTATGGTAGTTGAATTAAAGATTAGAAAGAAAAATCCCTGGGCTGGATTGTTGAAGTATAAACATTGTTTTGATTATATTGCACCTTACTTTACCAGATCTGGGTCGATATACACAGGTTTAACACCTGAGGACGAAAAGAAATTTGAAAAGGAGCTTGGTTATCCAGAAGGCCATCTCGCTAAGAATTCACCATTCTGGAATACATTCTGTGTTAAGGTTGGCTCTAAGAGTACAATCCTCGATGACTCATTCCCACGATAGGCTATGATCATTAAGTTCCTTGAGGGACATAAGAGAGTAGCTACGTCACTTGATAAACTCAATGCTGGTAAAGATTACCTGCTTATTAATAGACAAGCTGAAGCTATTGAGAAGAATAAGATTAACAAGCTTCGTAGAGACGCTATTATTGCTTTCGGCAAGCTTTCTCTTGAAGAGATGCGTAAGTGTCTTAGACTGTTCGGTGTTAGCGCTGATACAATGTCTAATGAGCTTGTAGAGTCTACACTGTTCTCATTGGTTGACAAGCAGCCACAGAACTTCTTTACAAAGTGGGTTAATAACAAGACAAAGGAAACAGAGTTCTTGATCGAGAGTGCTATTGCCAAAGGTATTATCCGTAAGGATAGGACACAGTATTACTATGGTTCTGAGATGCTTGCAGACTCATTGCAGGATTGTATTGCATACTTGGACGCAAAGAAGAATCAAGACTTAAAGATCTCGATTATTAATCAGGTCGAAAATAAATAATTAAACTAACGACGTATGACGCATAGTGATATTTATACTAAGTTTATGATTGAATATGACAAGGCAAATATAACTTCGTCATATCCGTCGCTAACTAAATATGAGATTGCTACAATACTTGATAAAGCCTACTTAGCTCTTATAGCTCAAAAATATACAGGAAACAATCCTAGAAGGTCAGCGTTTGAGTCAGATATGAAAGCAATCGAAGATTTATAGCCATTGATTAATAAATTAACTGCCGTTGGTAGTTTATCTGGCGATAATAGCTATACATTCGCTACGCACACTATAGATAATCTTGTTTTATACATAATTGATGGGCAGATTGAAATCAAAGAAAGCATTAGTTCTCACGATAACAAGAACCATCAATATGAAAATATAGTATTCGTATCGCATGATGTCGCTAAAAAATTTAAGGTTACAAAAACAAATCTACCTTGGATTGAGTAGCCTGTAGGATGCATAGAGAACAACAATGTTGTGGTGTATGTAGATCCAATGGATGTGCAATATAATGGAGCCCAGTCAACAGCTGAATTCACATATATTAAACGCCCTGCAAAATTTGCTATTGGACCAGGATTGTCAGTAAACGACTATGATTTCGGATAGACTAAATTTGAATTATCTGATAGCATGGCGGAAGAATTAATTAATTTGGCGATTATTATGTCTACCGAGATTGTAGAATCTAGTAGACTTACTACTAAAGCTAATACTAGACCACTTGAATCATGACAAGAGAAGAAACAAGAAAACTTGGTATTGAGTTTGAGCGCAGACTAATTGAAGTATATCCTTAGTTTGCGACAGAAGAAAAGCTTAGCACCGATGCAATATATTCATTCTTAAGCGAGTTCTAGACACAGTATGTAAAAGTATTGTATTCTAATGAAGACGATTTTCAACGTGGTACTAGACGAGCTAAAAGAATAAGCGATGTTAGTAGATCTTTAATTAGGCGAGTTAATATAAAAACATCAAATGATAAAGGTTTATATAAACTGCCAGAAGATTACGCAATGTACGTAAGATCTGAAAGCATCGTTACAAAAAATTATAAAAGTGATAAGACTTTAGAAGATGGTGTAATTACACCAAATATACTTATTAAGCAAGAAGATGTAGACAACGTAATCAATGCGTACTACAACTATAATGGGATCATAAAAAATCCATTAGTTATATTTGAAAGTACTAATTATACAAGTAATTAGTTTAAGGTTATATCTGACATATATACATAGATAGAGAGTGTAGATCTTACATACTATTGCCAGCCTAATGCATTCAATGTATTAAAGTTTGATGACAACGATCAGTCTGCTGGAGCTGTACATAGTTATTGTTCGCTTCCGTATTCATGTTTTGAAGAGCTCGTGTCAGGTGCTGTAGACATGTATTTGACTCAGTATAAACTAAAACTTGCTTAGGGTAATTCTAAATAGAAATCACAACCAAAATAGTAGGAGGCTGAGTAATGAGGAATATAGATATTTTAGTAGGGCTAGAAAGAGAGATAAATAAATTTGATAGCCAGCTAGACAAACCATCTACTGACGAATCTTTATTCTGGCTCAATTAGGCTGTTGGTAAGTTTATTAAGCTTAGATTTAATAGCGATCTTGTTCACGGAACTTCATACGAACAAAATGAAAAGCGTAGAGAAGATCTTATTAAACTATACAAACAGAAGACTTACACATCAACAAATATGACTGTAGATGAAAGTTAGCCGTCATATACATCTTACACAATAACATATCCAGAAGACTTCATGTTCTCACTCAATGAGGACGTCGTGATAAGCGATCTTGATGGAGAAAATAAAATCAACACATGCATGTTTGAGTGCACATAGGATAGTTTTATGTACAGAGTTAACAACAGTCTTACAGATTTCCATTACAGATTTCATAGAGCTAGACCTCTACGTGTAAGAAACTCTAATGGATGTATGTTGCTCACAGATAAGCAATATAAGATTAGTGAATATTCTTTAGGTTATCTCAGAAAGCCTACAGAAATAACACTCGATAATCCTTATGATGAATATGAGGATTTCGAGGATATTATTATGCCCGAGATTATAAAGATTGCTGCTCAAATGTATTTAGAAAATAAGAAAGACGAGCGCTATAAAACTATAACTCAAGAGGTAAATACACAAGAATAATAATTTTAACGTGGAAAGCCCAGCTAGTTAGGTCTAGCATTAATATTATAGGGTGAGTAGAAAAAATTAATTTTAATATGATTACATATGTAAATACAGTCCTTGTTTCTAACAAGAACGGTGAGACACTTGCTACAGCTGAAGATTTGGCTGGCAAGGAAACAAAAGCAGAACTTAAGCCATTGGTTGGTAAGTTTGTATTCATGAACTGTGACCCATCTGCACAGGATGGTACAGCTATCACAGATGTTTATGCTTATGATGAAAACGCAGATCGTTTCAAGATTGGCGTTATTACATCTGATAGTTTTCAGAATGTTGGTAAGGACGGCGCTGTTAAGTTTGTCCCAGTTATCAAGTGGTCTAATATCATCAACGTTGCAGATATTAAGTCTGTAACAAAGCTCGACTATAAGGACGATGCTGAAGATCAGATTACAATAGACTTTACAAACGTACCAGCAGAAACACTTAAGGTTCTTGCACAAGGTGGTTGTCCTGTTGTACTTCGTCTTACATTTAAAGATATGCCAATGCGTTATCGTAAGTGGACAGAGTCTTATAGCTACGTTACAGAAGTTGGTGACGGTGTTGAGCAGATTATCGCTGGTCTCATAAAGGATATTATTCGCGCTCCAAAGCGTCAGAGAGTATATGCTAAGGCTGATGAGAAGAAGCTTATTCTTACAGCAATGAAGTATGATGACGATGAGTCTAATAGAACAGAAAACGTATACATGAAGGGTCGCTTTGATGCAAATATGTATTGGATGAATCCAGCTGCTCCAGGTTGGGCATCTAACAACAAGTATGATCTTGGTGCAGTTTTCTCAAAGAAGGAAGGTACAACATACCCTGCTTCAGCTAAGCTTGTTCGTGATCGCGAACGTGCATCATTTGATTACCAGGGTGTTTTGCATCGTAGCTGCTGGTACGATCCTCAGCCAGCTATGGTTACAAATATCGATAACAAATACGATGGTATTACAATCGAGTTTGAGAACCAGTATAGAACAGCTGATGATTTGTGGCGCAGAACAAAGCAGACCGTTGAGATTTACGCATCTAATAATGGTGAAAAGTTTACAACTGGTGCTGTAGAGATTGCTGGTGGACTTGTAGAGAAGCTTCAGAATATGATTCAGGCTCGTCAGAACATAGCAAATCCTATTAGTAATGCAAACGCATACGACGAAACGAAATTTTAATATTTAGCCGGGGTGGGGTAATAAGCCCTATCTCGGCTTTTTGTTTTTAAATACATATCAATATGCAAAAAATCAGAATTGGAAATGATATTAGAATAAATATATCACTTGTTGATAAAACAGAATATAGCGCATCTAATATCAAGAATATAAAATGTTATTTGGTTAATAAAACATTAACCGAGAGCATGAATAAAAAATGCTGCAATAGTTAGTATTTGCTAAATTGGTGTGGATGTCCTACGTATCACGTATTGCCTCATTGTAGAAATAAATTCTACTACAACGGAAGGGATTTTGACTGCAAGTGCGAAATGGATAAATATAGACCTTTGGACAAAACAAAATATCTCATGGAGTCTGAATTAGACGCAAACAATAATGTTATAAACGCATACTTTCCATCAAAAGATTAGATATGCGGAGTATATCAATTAATTGTTGTCGTAGAAACATTTGTTCCTGGTTGGGGAAAAAGACAGCTTAAAACTAATACGATAGACTATGGAGAGATATTTGAAATCGTTGATAAAGGTACAGAGCAGACTAGTGGTATAACAATAACAACTGGAGTTGATCCTTTGATTAATTCTGGATTTATTGGATATTTAGCAGTAAGACCATTCGCCGAAGACGAAGAAAGTGATCAAGATAAAGGATTCGATAGGTCTGACGATGGATACGAAAACCCATCACAGGAAACATATGATAAGGTAGGAATACAGAATGTAGACCCTAATTTGCTTCTCGAAGTTCATGATTTATCAAGATTTTCAACTATAGTAAATTATGTAGATGGTCAATATTTGTGGGTAATGTCTAAAAAGCCTATTAAAAACCTTATTGATGGAAGTATGAATAATATACCATTTACTACTGTTTAGTATAATGCTGAAACAGGATATTATTATTATGCAGGTTCTAACCCAGTACTTAAAAACACTATGTCTGGAGGAGTTTCTGTAAAGGCAATATTCTAAAATGACTAATTATGGCAGATATTAAAAACTCGTATATAAGACCAAAGAAAGAGGATACTATCGTATACGGAAGGATCGTTAGTGCGTCTACAGAAGGCGTTGTAGCAGATGCTGGACAAATATACGATGAACAGCTCAAAATTGGTCAGCACGAATTAAATAAGCGAATTATAAAGAGCGGCATTGGATCATTTGCCGGAATACCTACATATACAAAAGAAATCATAGATGACGTAGATCCTAGTGACATCCCTGATAAATACATACTTATAGCTGATAAGGAAAGTGACCTAAAAACAAAACCTTCTAGAGAAGTTGAGGTAAATGGTACGTATGTCGACATTTTGTTTTCTGCCATAAGAGCCTTATAGAGCGAAGTGGCAAAAATAAGGAATACGTTTAGATATGGACTCAATTCATATACTGATGAAAATACGTTAATGTCATCTGTTCTAGATGGTATTTCTGATCCAGACGATGAACCATTGTGGGCGGTTGATAAAGAAGATTTGTCATCTGTCACAAGTCTTACAATAGGTTAGGGTTGTGAGCTTACACCAGAATCGAACTTAGGCTATGATGAAGAAGGTATAGTAAAGGTTACAGGAGAAGCTACATGGAATGACGATTAGACTGCAAAATAGATTACAGATCCTAAGATTTTTATGTACTTTACTGTAACTAATCCAGATGTAACTATACATTTAACAAACGGAGAAAACTAGACTCGTTTTAATATAAATTCAATAGAGCTACCAAAAGCTGACGCATACAATATAATGGTTTGCATTAGTAGAATGGTAGAAGATGCTGGTAGTAGATATATATACATTAGTATCGGTGATGCTATCCATGATAAGGCATACAAATAGGGTTATTATTATGATGATAAGCTAAACAATATACGAAACGATATCGGGTATTCATATTATCCAGACTGGGTTACGTTTAAAGATACAAACGTTTCTATGTTTGATATATGCTCTAAGTTCCAGGATTTTTCTAACCAGGTTATTCCTAGCGCACCATCGGAGTAGGATTACAAATATAAAGTATCACATATAACAATTCGTTCTGTAAAATCAGAAGATATACTTTAGAAGATAAAGGACCAAATTCAGAATAACGAATTAACCTTTGTTGAAAGTACAAAGAATTTATGGATTAAAAATAATAATAAACTAGTTAAAATTGCTGCTGGTGGCGGTACAACACCAGATGACGGTATGACAGAAAGTGAAGTATTAGATTTGCTTAAGAAGCAAGGTATTATTCGTGAGGATGGTGAAAACCTACGAATAACAGACCTTTCAGATATTACATTTATTCACCAAGACACTGGCAAGAAGTACAAGTTCTTTATCAATGAGTCTGGAGATCTTATTAATCAAGAAATTCCTAATGACGAAGATCTGCTTTCTAATAGAGTAATCGCTAGTGGTGTTGACTTGGATAGCTGGAGTGCTAGAGGGTTTATCGGCAGACTTAGATTGGCCGAATATAATAAAGCAAACCCATCTAACAGATTATCTGAAACACAAAATGTTGGATTATATTCTGATAGAATAAAGATTGGTGCATTCTACGCACCATTGGATACAGATATAGTACACGGTTGTACAAGAGCGTTCGTTGAACTTGAGAACACATCTGATAGTGACTTTTGCTTACAGGGATGCTATTTGCATTACACTAGACCAACGGACGACAAGTAGGCTGTATATCATTTACCTCTTACTGGTACAATAAAAGCAGGCGGTACATATGTTATTGCTGGAGCTTATTATGGTAACAAGAAAGATGAAAATGCTTATATTAAGGTAGATTCGTACGATCAAGAGTGGTATGAAGATGGCAAGTTGATTGATTTTACAATCGATACAAGTTCTAGCCTTGGCAATGGTTTTGCTTTAACATATGGTAATCCAACACTTACTCCTACAACATATTTATGGAAAGCTAACGATAGCTCTGTAACTATATTTAACGATACTAAGACTTACCCTAACTTATACGATCCATCATTCATTGATGCAATCTATTTCTTTACAGGTGTTATAGACTCTTCAAAGACTGGATATTGGGCAAAGCTTGTGCTTGGTATTACGTCGAATACAATGTATAAAAACACATTTGAGCTTGACCCTGCACAGCAGGCTTATTAGTCAGCAAACGTTAAAGACAGTTCTAGAGCAAGATGGGCTAGTACAGCAGATGTTTGGATTGTGGATCTTAGTTCGCCAATGATTAGTTTCCCGCATTCTAAAGAATAGTATAGTGTGGCTAACTTTACTCCAAAGGCGTCTTATTTAAATAAGAATGTATGTACAGATAAGTCTAAGCTTGATGTAACTAAACCAAATATGGTTACATGTTCATTTGGTATAGACATGCATAAGGATAGGGCATTTAACTGGATCTCTGTAGGATATCATGATGAGTATATCTGGATTAGATAGAAAGGCTAGACAGATTGGACATCTAGATTCGAATCTTATAAAGAGGTAGAAAACGCTACTACGTAGGCTACATCTTATCCTAGAAGAAAAGAGTACTCTAAAGACGTTAATAACGTTATCTATAGTAGAATCGTAAGTAGATTCCCAGCAGATGGCACACAGTATACATCTCATAAATGCGTAATTAATGTTGTTAGTTCCGCTGTTACGGGAGGCCCTTAGGTTTGGGAGTATGTTGTTGGTAGACCTAATGCTAATGGTAATCCTGGTTCGTATGTATCAGATGTACAGACATTTACATTATACCCAGAAACTTATAAGCCAGTTATTTATCAAACAACAGATTAGCAGGGATTTGATTGGTTGTAGTACCAAGTTTGGGCTGCAGCAGCAAACAAACTGAATGAAAAGATTGCCGAAGACCAAAAGAGTAGCAATATTATCCCTGTTGTTATGAATACTGGAGATATGACGCAGAATGGAACAAGAATCAATGAGTGGTTTGATTACTATAACGCTGGTAAGGTTTTGTTTAATAAGTTTGAGCAGATGAATGTTGTTGGTAACAACGACCTCTGTGGTACAAATGTAACAGATCTTGGAACTGGTGACGACCTTGGTAAATCAAACTCTTTCTACTTCCATGTATTCTATTGTTACGATATAGATGAGTCGGTATTCGTTCCTATTGTAAACAATAAATATATTCCTTCTTTGTACTATTTTGATTCAAAGAACTATAGATTCATTATGATTAACAGTGAGATTACAATGATTAATTGCAATCAGTGGTTTAATCTCAAAGATGGTAGTGATACTATAAATATCTACACTGGCTATACTATTGGTACAAACAAGAAGTATGTTAACAGTTTTACACCAATATATACAATGGTTTACAACATGCTTAACACTAGTAAAAAGTGTATAGCAGCTTGTCACGAAATGCCGTTTACTGTTATTACCAATAGTAGTATTGCAACTGGACAGGAACAGTATTCTAGATCACTCGGACCTAATGGTGCTGCATTAATCGGTAGCCATTGCAATTAGATCGATAAAACTGAAACTGGTGCTGGTACATACTGGCTTAGTAGACTCCTTGAGTATAAAGGGGTAAAGCTTATGATCGGTGGTCATAAACATACATATGCTTGTACATACCCTGTTAGAGAGTATTTCTTCTTTGGACAGAACAAAAACAGCAAAGACAATTTTGCAGAGTATTCAATGAGCAATACATTGTAGAACGATAATGTTAGATTTGTTGTAGATGGTAAAGATTATACAAAGTTCCCTTTAACAAAACGAGGTGATGTAGGATAGGCTCCTACTGGCTTCTTCCCATATACAAGCGTACCTAATCTTGAAGGCGGTATTACTTATTTTATGTGTTAGGCCACAGGATTTAAACTTACATCAAATAAAGAGCTTCCTTCTGCAAACTAGAAGTTCTCTATAGCTATACCAGAAACAACAGTTAAAAACGGAAAAGACGTAGCAAACGCTAACTAGAAATATCCAATGTTTGGTATAATAAGACTCTAGGATTCTGATTACAATGTTGAGCTTGTTAGAATAGCTAACATTCTTACATCTACATCTAAATTTACACAGTACGATTACTCTACATCTCCTATGAAGTTACAGTACTTTAAGCAGGTTTCTGATAACAACTATGGAGAGTGGGTTGATACAGAAACAATAATGCTTACAGTATGAGATTAAATAACAATTCTAAGATTGTTAGTGATGACGATATAATAATGTCGGATGGCTCTTCAACGCTGTCCGACAAATTGTCGTCTATAACTAATGACGTAAATTCGCTTAAGACAAATGTTAAGTGGATTTACAAATATGGCGGAGTCGGTTCTGGCTCTGGTTCCGGAGGCGGAGGTGGCGATAAACCGTTTAGTGTGTTTGCGTCGCTTAATGGCATCTAGATCAAGGATAACAATATTGTCCTCAATGGAATAGATACATATCCACTTCTTATTATAATAAACAACCCAAATGGTGGTAAGTTTAATGTAACATACTCGTACACAACAAAAACTGCTAGTGGCGGAGAAGCTACTCAGACAAGAACTTAGATTTTATCTATCGAAAATGCGTTTAGATTTTAGACGAATATTAATCTTAATACAAACGCTTTGCTCACTATTACTGTAACAGATGGTAATGATACATAGCAGGTATCATGTAAGTATATCGTTACTCCATATTCGTTCGATGTGTCACTTGTCGATGATGCTGGAAAGAAATATTTAACAGATAGTAATACATACGAGATCTTTATAGAAACAGCAAGAGATACTGGCCTTAATCTAAAAGTTGACTACGTAGTTTCTGTTTCCGCAACAATAAACTACTCGGCTAAGTTTAATGGATAGGATTTGGGTTCCGGTAGTATTGAAGACCAAAACGGATCGCTTATATTCCCTATAGATAAGAGCAATTTTACAAATGATAAATCTGGATTTTACTCTGCTATATTTAATACGCAGATTATACCAGATGGTTAGGAGGCGATCTCCAATGATCAAACTATAAATATATCTCTTATACCTAACGAGCTGTACTGCTTAATATCTCCAGATGTTGGTGTAATATACAATACATAGCAATCTGATGGGTATTATATTTATAACCCAGGATACATTTAGTTTAACTATAGAATATATGAAGGCGTAAACAACAACAGAAGTTACAATGTTTTCGTAAAGATTAATGGCGTATCAATGTTTGAAAACGGTCTTACCGTAACAGAACGTCAAGAGAACTCATTTAAGATTCTTGCTACAAAAGCTGGGGAAAACACAATTGAAATAAGTGTTTCTGGGTATAGTGCTAAATATTATTTTTATGTAAAAGAATCTGAGGATCAGCTTGATTGGTTTGAAAATCCGTAGCAGTGGAGCTAGTACTATTACAGAATAAATACTTGTACAGATAACTTTAAGCAGTATCTGGCTAATACAAGTATATCTTAGACAGTTAACTCTAATGCTATTAGAATAACAGGTATTGAACCTCCATAGGTTAGTGGTACAGGAAACATTTGTACACATATAGCTATCGGTTTACAGTTTAATCATATAAACTCTGATAACGCTACTATTATAAGTTTATACAACGAAGGAGATTCTCCAATTATGACTATAGGGTAGCAGACAACAACTAGAGGTAGCTCATTCGTAGATTGCTATGTGCAGAAACAAAATGATGCGAATAAAGATGATCTTACAAAATATCACCTAGTGTAGGTTTTCTCAAATTTTGTAAAAAAGAATGGCAATGACTCATACTATGACACTTCTATATATATTGACGGAAGAATGGAGGCGTCATTCTCTAGTTTGTTCAACGCACCATTACTTGTAAAACAATTGCAGATAAACCCTGCTAACGTTTACATTAACACAATAGATGTTGATTATCTGCCTGTGTCCGATATTGGAGAGAATGGAGATTATGACGTATACCAATATTATCTTAAATATAGATCTGAGATAATTCGTGAACAAAGCGAAGAGTTTTAGCAAGAACTTATTTTAAAGCAATATTTAAAAAAGTTTAATGTTGGAATAGATGGTCGAATTATTACAGACGGTGCCACAATTAGTGATATCGCTGCAAATACATCAACCCCGGTTCTTGTTATGACGTGCCAAGATAATGGTACCGGAACTCCAATGATATAGAGACTTGAGAAAAATTATGGCGAGGATGGAACCGGTGAAGGATCCGATCTTAATTTCCCTGTATCAATCGAATGGAGTCCTGGAAGATCTGCGTTAACAGAAGTTAAGGTACCAGATTCATTTACTAATGCACAGTTTAGAGCATCGTTACAAGGTTCTTCTACAAAATTGTACAGAGTAAAAAACTTTACATTGGCAATAGAAAATACAGACCAATCTGAAACTGCTGACGTTTACTTGTATTCTCCTAATTTTAATCAAGATAACCCTGAGACATTTTTACCAGAAACATAGTTTCCATTAAAAGCTGATGTCGTTGATAGCTCTCACTCAAACAACACAACTTGTGGAAAGTTTGTAAACACCGTTTGTGAAAAATTTAGCGACAGTATTAGTGAAGACAGCGTATTCAAACCGTATATAAAGAACTGTCTTTAGGGATTTCCTATACTTTTGTTTATGCATATTGTTACAGAAGATCCTGATACCGGAAATAAAGATGACGTTTATTACTACTTCGGAGTATACAACTTTAACCTTGGTCGTGAAGCGTATTTCAATCTCGGCTATAAAGATCTTAGAGTATTTGGCGATAAGACTACATTGACTGGTAGCGGCAAAGACTTTGTGTTTTATAAAATAAACAACGATGATAATACGTTGAGAGAAGGTCTTGGTGTTGCTGAAATTTAGGGCGGCTCTAACTATTTTGACTTCTCACAGTATGATTCTACTATATTATTTTAGCAGAACAAAGAGAACGATAATACATATATGTTTGGAGACCTTGTTCATGGTTCAAACTTTTCTGAAGCAGAACTGTAGGAGTCTATACAAAAGCTCGTAAAATCAGTGACGCTTGGAGGTGGATATTTGTTTGACTATCTAAAGAAGGGAAGAGGCTCTTATGAAGATGGATATTCTGCAGAAGAGCTTGATAAATCTGGAAACAAAACTGGCAAATCATTAAATATGGTTCCGGATTATACTAAATAGTATCAAAGAAGATCTGCTGGATCAAGTTGGCAATACGTATTAAAGAACACTATTAGTCCTGGAACATAGAATAATTTAAGAGATCTTTGTATACCAGATATTGATAACAATAGACCATCAGAGTTAAACTTCTAGTCAGTATCGGAGTATTATACAATATGTATGGTTCTTGGTCTTGTTGACAGTGTAATGAAGAACCTTAATATTAAGACGTGGTCTGGCAAGAATTCTGCTGGTACAACTTGGGTGACAGCATTCTATGATATGGATACATGTTTAGGTATTAATAATAGTGGTGGTAAAATTTCTTATTTTGCCTTCTCAGACTATTGGGATGGACAATTAAAGAAAACTCAAGACGGTGTTGATTATCCAGATAATGTAAATATATATAGAGATTTCTCTCCATCTACACTTGGATCAAACGGATTCGACGTTCCTTCTTCATATTTGTTTGCCGTTGCTAAATATGCTAGATTAATATTTAAGGACGACGAACAGTACACTGTTAACTATCCATAGGAATTATATGCAAAATGGAGAAGTAATGTTATAAACAATAAAACTCACGAAGGTATTCTAAAAAATGCTGATTATTTTGTAGATAATTTCTACGCTAATAATCTCGGTTCTATAAACAACCTACTTGTAACATACAACTATAGATCTAAATATCTGGCACTCGATAATTCGGGTACACAATGGAATCCTGTTGATTATCAGAAGTTTAACGGAACCAGAATTAACTATGTAAGAGATTGGTTTAATGGTAGACTGCATATTCTTGATGCATACTTTAATCTTAACTCAAGTATAGGTGTTCCTATACAATATAGAGATAGTGACGGATAGTGGAAGGACATAAATCTAAGTAGTGATCCAAATGTTGAAAACATCGTATACGATCGTACTTATAACGCCGCAAACTATTCCGTACCTATGAATCAAGATGTAATTATCCTTAGAGACATCTTCTCTTCAGGAAGTTCTTCTGCTGGTATTCAGCTTGGTGCAAATGCTAGCTTTAAGATTAAATGTCCTAAATTTTCTCCTTTACAGATTACTAAGGCTAACTCAGTTATTGCAAACTATATAATTGGTGGAGATAATTATCAATAGGTCGACATTAAAACAACTGGTGTGCAAGGTGTTAAAGTTGGAGGTTCCTAGCTATGGTCTTATCTTGAAAATATAAACTGGATAGAAGGAAATGCTTAGACTGGTTTATATATTGGGTCTGATAAACTTGAATCAATAAATGGTTCTTCGAATACATTTGGAAGTTTCTCTTTCGATACACCTAGCGTTAAGGAGATCAATTTAACATCTCATGGTTACACTGCTACACTAACACTTAATGGGGCTGATAACTATCCAAACCTAAGCTCTATTAATCTTAGTGGATCAAAAATGGGTTTAACCGCGAATGGTTTAAATGCAGCAACTGTTAATGTTAGTAATATTAAAAACCCAGGAGCAAGTATTGTTATAACAAACTGTGCTAATGTCACCAGTTTTTCTGTAGATAATAGTTAGCTTTAGACACTTCGGTGGTCATAGATATAGGGGAAATATAAGAACTTGTCGTTCAATAATAAAACGAATATTACAAACTTTAATTTAAGTTGTATTGAGAGTGGAGGTAGCTTTACTCTTTCTGGTGACAATTCTGTTGAGACTATAACGCTGCAAGGTTTTGAAACAATAAATATAAACAATTGTCCTAAGCTTAGAACAGTTACAATCACAGAGTATGACAACCATTCTAATGTACAGATTTACCCTAAGAGTATATCTGTAACAAATTGTACACATGGTTAGCTTTGTATTAAAGATAACACTGGAGCCACAGTTGATAATACTGTAGACTTGCGTAACTCAACACATCTGTAGTCTGTATGTTTCTAGGGTAGCACTAATATAAAGTACGTCATACTTCCACCAAATGTCACAGCTGCAAATAGTTGTTTCTACAATGTTACAGGCCTTTAGACAATTGATGCAACATCTTTATATATTGGACCATACACATTCTATAACTGCTTTAATTATAAGGGCTTAAACAAGAGCGAAGGATATACGGGATTAAAAGTAAGTTCTGGTACAACGTCTTTGAATAATGCATTCCAAGGAAGTGGTGTTGATCTTAAGTTTGTAGCAAACTTTTTCAAACAAGCAATTCCGAAAGATAACAACGTTACCAACGTATCGCAAATGTTTATGCAAACAAACGTTAGCTTTAAACAAAGTGACTATAAGAAGTGTATAGTAGAAGGAGTGTTTAAGAGTCCTATAGACGCATCAGTTTTAAATAAAGTTACCAATGCTAATTATATGTATCTTCGTACAGGTATGAATGTACACTTTAAAGAGCTGTATAATTTCGGTAGTCCATCAGGATGTTCGTATGTCTAGATATTCAATGCGCATACATCAAGAATGGCTACAGACTGTTTTAAATACTGTATATCAAAGATGACCGATTGGGGTGGTAACGATGGTAATGGTGGTCACGAATTTTAGATACCAATGGACCCAGTTACTGGTAACGATATATCAACATCAGAAACTATATCCGCTAAAGACATATGGAATCCTGATGGCATATCTCCTAAGAAACTTCGGACAATATCGGACTTTAATATATCTAGCTCATACAAGGTTGATTTGAGTGAATTATTCAACTCTAATTGGGTATCATTGGAAACTTTGTATGAAAGCTTCCTTGATTGCAATAGTGTAAACCTCGATGGCTTGCTTTACAATCTACCAAATATAAATAAAATCAGGACATGTTTCTCACAGAATAGTAAAAGCACTGATGATGTTGATTTGTGGGAGTTTATTAATTGGGAGAAGTTCGTTCCAAGAAGTTACGGTGGATTTTTAACAAGTGAATATAGACGTGATTACGGATGCTATAACTTTAAAGCACATGTTTCGTTGGAACACTATAGAGCTATATGCAATCTGTACATCAATAATAGAAAAGAGGACTTAAGTAACTTATTCTACAATACAAATATAACGGAAACTGATGGAGACTTAACATTTGGAAATATATCTAAAATAAATTCAAACGCAAAATATATGCGACATACGTTTGATGGCGCTAAGTATGGTAATGGTGCCTTAAGATTAGATAACAATTTCTTTGCTAAACTACCTAAAATACAAGATGTTAGATACTGTTTCGCAAATATATCTTTAGCAAAACCGATACCTTTTGATTTCTTTAGAAAGAGATACGATGACATTAATACACATATCTTCGTAAAGGTTGGCGATGAGTACAAACCAGCAACTCTACACTAGTACAAATACGGAAGAGCTAACGATTATAAAATCTGGAGCTTCTCGCATGTATTTTATAATGTTAGTCCATCTAGTGGTGCAGAGCAGTTTGATATGACTACAGAAATACCAGATAACTGTGCAAAGAATAATGACACAAGCGACCAGACTGTATATATGGAATACTATACCAGAACACAGGATCCGGAAACTAAAGAGTACACATATACAAAACATTCTATTAGTAGCTGTACAGAGTTTACTGATACACAGGGTTTGGTAGGCGGATATTAGGCTTCATACAATCTTGGAGATGGCTCAATGTACAATAACGGACAGGTACCAGATGGTGGTGTAAACAAATTAATTATTCCACCAGATTTCTTCTATTGTGCAGCGACTTCTCATTCTTCAGATAGTGGGGATGGTGGTATAACAAACTATAGTTATGCATTTGCTAAATCCGGAACATCTAATACAATGGCTGGAATTATACCTGAAAATATTTTCAAGGCAAATAGAAATGGTATTGTGACGGGTGTATTTAACAATCAGGTAGTTATACCTCGTTTGGTAGGCTCTACAACATCTGGAAACGAAACAATAAATGTATATGTTTAGTATCCTAAAAACTATACTACATATTCTGTTTTGAATGATGCATTTGGAGCACAGCCTGTTATATTATAGGATAGTAAGACCAGTACTCATACAACATATAATTATTCGTTTGTGTTGTTTAATGAGTCAATACCTTCTACAACATCTACATTAAGCAATGCGTTTAGTAATAACTGCATAATTTTCGGTCTGGATGATTATAATAGTTATTCTGGAGAGGCTAGATTAAATTTAGCTTGTTCTTATAAGAATGGTAGTCTCATATAGGGTTTTGATATGACTAGGTTCCCGTCAATTACGTTAGATCAGATGTTGTATACAAACTTATTGTGCGTATTAAATGGTCCAATATTTGCTGGTACATATTATATATCTAATTGTAAGATGGCTTCCAATAGTGCAAAGATCGTATCAACGTGGGGTTAGAATGTATATAACAAAACATCTAAATTTATAATATGGCCTGCGGCAAATAGCAGCATTGCTAACAAGATGTTTGCAGATGTAAAATAGGATATAACAATATCTTCTGCTAACATTTAGAATTCTAGAGAAAGTACAAAATACTATAAAGAAACTGGAGTAAACGTAGTATGAAATTAACATTAAAAAGAATAGCTCTCCGTCCAACTTACACTATAGGTAAACTTTATATAGATGACGCATATTTCTGTGACACATTAGAGGATACTGTAAGAGACACAAATAAGAGTGGTAAGTTTGACAACGGAGAGAAAAAGATTAAAGGAAAAACTGCTATTCCGTACGGTACGTACGAGATTAAGTGGACGTATTCACCTAGATTCAAGAAATATACACCACAGCTTATGAATGTTCCTTCATTTGAAGGCATTCGCATACATTCTGGGAATTCAAGTGATCACACCGAGGGATGTTTGCTGCTTGGTGAAAACAAAAAGGTTGGAATGGTCCTTAACTCAAAAGCTACCATAGCGAAGTTTTATCCAATTATAAAGGATGCTTGCGCCAAAGGAAAGGTAACAATTGAGATTAAATGAACAAGATAGCAGGAACATGGCGTGAGAAGATTTAGTATTCAACCGCATGTCTCGCGTTTTTAAGCGGATAGGTTCTCACCTGGGTACAGTATTTGCAATAGGGAGAAATCTCCACAGGAGTACTAGGGTTTGTAGCCCAAACATTAGTTTATTCGGCTAGTATATATGGAGTATCTATTTATATACAGGGTAAGTTTGGTGAGATAAAAACATATTTAAAAGAGTGTTTAACTAATAATGAAAGCAATTGTGATGTAGTAGATATTAAGCAAAATAAAGAACAACTACAAAACGCTGCTTAATGCCATTTGTGGGCTTCTAATAGCCTTTTGTGTAGCGTCTGGTATATTCTACCACAACAAAGCTAATAGGCTCTCAGAGGAGCTTAAAATGGCTAATAATAACATCGAAGCCTATTAGGATGCCTTAAGCGGTGCCTAGTAGGCTTCTGGTGTTTTAAGGCTAGATATGAAAAAGCTTAAAGATTATAACGATAAGCTTGTGTAGTAGTTGGATTCTGTACGTAAGACAGAAAAGCTAAAAAGTAAAGAAATTTAGGTAGCGGCAACTTAGAAGTAGATTATAAACGTTAATAAAAGTAAGGGGGTAGGGGGTGATATTATAACTATACTTAAAGACTCTGTTTATAAGGATAGCTTACAATATAATAACCTAACTAAAGTATACTATACAATCGGTAAAGATAGTGTTAATATCAAGTTAGATGTATAGAATACTTAGTACCTTTACGTTTATAAGCATAGAGAATATAAAAACAAAAAGAACTTCTTTAAGAGATTAATAACATTCGACTGGAAAAAGAAGGATGTGTACAAGTATAGGATACATAATACGAACGACATACTTAAAGAAGATAGTATAAGAATAATAGAAGCGATATGAAAACATTCTCAGCTCGTACATTGATAGATGACATACTTCTTATTGTACGAAATAATAACATAAGTGAGAGTGAGGATATGTCTAGGGATTAGATCTTATCTTGGATAATGTAGTATAAAGCTTATTTGTCTAAGAAGGAAGATGACAAAGACTCTGAGACAGGTGATAACGAAGATCCAGATGATAGTTAGCTATCAACTATCGGTCCACTCGAGCTTATAGATGATCCTGTTCCTGGAACAGAAGACTCTTGTTGTTGCTGTCGTTGTGGTGCAAGAAAAAGAACGAAAAACAAGTTGCATACAATGGAGGATAGTAGCGATGATATAATTAATGTTACAGATGCTAGTGGTTGTGTTATATAGATTATGAGTAAATCTAGAAAACATTATCATAACTTTAGAAGGTATACGTACAGAGAGCCGGCATGCTGGTTTGATGACTAGTATATATACATCGATGGTAATGGCGCAAAAGATCTTAAATATATATACGTTACAGGAATATTTGATCCGACGCAAACAGTTGATAGCGAAGACGATATAACTATACCTGGTTGGATGATACCAGATATAAAGAGAGCTATCATGACCAACGAATTAGCGTTTATGCTTAAAAGACCTAGTGACGATAGCAATAACTCAACATTAGCAAGCGTTAAACCAAATGGTCCTCAAGATAAGGAAGAATAAGAAAAGCTACACAATAGCTGATATATATAGAGACTACATTAAAAAGAACGATGTAGAGCTTAATTACGCGCGATATAAGCGCATTATAGACGAATTTAATAAAGTTGTCAAGGAAGAGATTTTAGAGCGCTCATAGCCCTTTAAAATGCCTTATGGGCTAGGCACTATATGCATAGTGAAATATAAGCCAAAGAGCTACTCTGGTTAGTCACTGTCTACAGATTACAAATCAACCAAAGAAGTAGGCAAAAGGGTTTATCATTTGAACGAGCACTCAAATGGATACAAATATAGATTATATTGGTCAAAAATACCCAGGATGTTTTCCGATAGATATAAATACTAGCTATGTATGGTTAGGGAAAACAAAAGGCACCTTGCTCAACTTATATTTAATAAACAAGATTATATAAATATAGATGATATACAAATATACAAAATGTGAGTCAGTTATAGCTAAAATTATGGCTGACTCAAACATGCAAGAAAAGAACATACGTATTACAGATATACGAGAATGGATCTTTGAAGCTGTTGAGAAGATTGGTGCTCCTGTATAGTATGTATAGAAAGAGTCTGGTGAAGATTGCGTTCCAATATTTGAAATACACGAACATCAAGTTCCGATACCAGAAGACTTAGAATCATTGACAACTGTAGCCTATTCAAACAATGGAACAAATTGGATATAGGCACTAAAAGATGAAAGTTCATTTAAGTCTAGAGCTAATACAAAGCATATACATCACTATCACCCAGAACAACCGGCTGGAGTAATGCTGCCCACACATAGATCATAGCTTTTAGGAATCAATGGTAGCACTGCACTAATGGATGCTATTAGAGACCATAAGGTAGATGTTCCTACATACTGGATTAAACCAGGTTGGATAGTCTTTAATAAAGACAAGGGTTTTGTTAAATTGTCATATAAGGCAATAGCTACAGATGAAAGGGGTTACCCACTTATCCCAGACTTAGCTTCATATTAGGAAGCTATATACTGGTATGTAATGATGAAGTTAAGCTTTCCAAAGTTCCTTAGAGGATCACTTGGTGGAAAAGCTAGATATAATTAGAACACATACTTCTATATACAGTAGCAGTGGAATTTCTATAGAAACCAGGCTTATGCTGAAGCTATGATGCCAAATGAAAGCGAAATGCTTACTATTAAGAACGAGTGGACTAAGCTTATACCAGAGTGGGATGATGATGAGAACTTCTTTAATAACACCGGAAAGAAATAGTTAAACTTTAACGATTATTGCTATGGATACTAATACTGAACCACAAATTAATAGTTTTGCAGGAGGATTAAATAGTGATGATGATCTCTCTGTTGTTGCTACAAACTAGTATATTGATGCTAGAAATATAAAAATATCCTCATATAGAGGTGGAGAAGGCAGAGATAATAGACATGGATCGCTAATGCCAGTCTAGGGTGTAAAACTAGCTGGATCATTTGCTGGTGAGGGTAACAAAGTTGTTGCCACTGGTTCAATAAGAGATTATGGAGTAGTTGTTTGCATTGATGAAAATGAAAACAAACTTAAGGTCTATAGTTTTAAAAATGCAATAGGCGGAACGGTCCACGATTAGGACTTCAATGATATATAGAAGAGTAGCCTTGTTGTAGACGCTCCATTGTTGCCGTTAGATAAAGGAGAAAAGTATCCGGATACATTCGATATTTAGCTTAATTACGAGAGCGAAAACAATATTAAATTATACTTAGCTGATTCGATACATCCGGTAATGGTTTTTAATATAAGCAACGATTTTATATATAAAGAACTTGATAAATGTTTATCTTATCCAGAAGCAGTTTGTAAGCCTCCTGTGTTTGAAGAATACGTGCCAGGAAAAATAGAGTTTGGAGTTGTAAGTTATTGTTATCAGTTATACAATAGATACGGAATACATACAGGAGCATCAATACAATGTCAGCAAATACCAATTGGCAATTATGATTTCGACAGTAAATATGTAAAGTGCGGCGGTAAATAGGGTGCTATATCAAATTGTGGAGTAAAGATATCTATACAAATTCCTAAAAATTATTGGCACCTTGATTACATTAAAGTATTTAGGGTACAGTATACACAAAACGGATAGATGCCAATAGCATCTGTGATATATGATGCTAAAGTGAACTTTAATGAAAAAGATTCTACAGAACTAATTATAAATGATGTTGGTAATGATCCAATAGAGAATATCAGTGTAGAGGAATTAAATTCATTACAAGGCGTTAGAATAATACCTAATTCATTGGCATCTAAAGACGGATTCCTGTTTGCTGCAAACACAAAGACAATACAGACAACTATTAAGAATTTCGACAAATGGGACGCAAGAGCGTTTAGATTTAATTACGAAAAAATCAGCACCGTAACAGATGTTAATGGTAATAATGCATTTAAAATAGATGCTAACGAACACGACATAGAAGACGACTCTGTTGCCGTTCCTCCATTTGATCACGATTGTTATGATGGTACTTATAACAACATAAATAAAGAAGCTTCATTGTATTCTGCTAATTTTGTGTTCGATTCAAAATATCAATGGGTTGGCGGATCTGGTAAAAATATAGAATGGAGATTTGTTATTTCTTCTTAGGTAGAAGATTCTTGTGTAAAAGAAAATAATACAAGAAAGATAGGAACATTATACAATTATTCTCAAAAAGAAAACGTATAGCAGAATAATGTTTTCTACATTGATAAATATTTTAAACCATCAATAATAGAGAAAGCAGAATTTGATCCAGGAATAAATAAAAACACATGGTTGATAAAATCACTTAGACGAAACGAGATTTATCGTTACGGAATTGTTTTGTATGACAAATATTGCCAAGCATCTCCAGTTAAGTGGATTGCAGATATAAGAACACCAAATGTCACTGAAGAAGGTTTCTAGTTGATGTCATCCAACACTATCGTTAATGGTAAACGTTACGAACTAGTTATCAGAAATCTTGGAATACAGTTTAAGGTAAAAAGCTTACCAGAAGGCTGTACTGGTTATCAGATAGTTAGATGTGCTAGACACGAATCTGATATTGCTACAATATCACAGGGCGTACTCAGTTCTCCTGTATCTAATGCATATAGTAGATAGTATGAAAGAGGCAGCGACGATTACTAGGTAACAAAATATCATATGTTTTGCCCAACAGGGTTCTTGACAACAAATAAGTTTATAGAAGGATACAATGTGCATAATTAGCTTGTTGGAGACGGAAAGGATAAGGATTCCCAATGTATGACAAACATAGATAATGATAGATTATTGCAATTTGTTTCAAAGGAAATTTGTTATCAGTCAGAATCGTTTAAACAATTTGTAAAAGACAAAAAATATTATTTACAAAAACAGTCTTTTTTATTTGGAGCCAGGGGTGACTATAAATTTAAGGACGACTAGTATGACTTTATTGGACGGGGCAATAATGGGGCGTCGTATGATTATGGACCATTAATCGGTTATAACAAAAGGACAAATTTTAAATTCATAATACCATGTATATCGAACTGTGCTGTCGAGTTATTTACTGGACCAGGTGATAATGGAGATCCAAGAGGAACGCTTTATGTAAATGGGTTATCTGTATTTAATGGTTTTAGAGGAGATAATACAATATGTTATTTAGATACTCCGTATAATCCTAGTTATTTCTATAAAATTAATCCTTAGGCACATAAAAATAAAGGAACTAATTTTATTGATCCTTTACATTTTTTTGCGGCTACAGTTGGCGGACTAGGAGATGATAGACCGTATTCGTATGCATTAATAAAAGATTGCATTTTAAATTTTGATAGGCTATATAATAAAGATGATGAGTCTGCTGATAAAAGGCGGGAAAAATCAGGTAAGTTTATAATACAAAAAGCTTTTGCTTATATAAAATTATACGAATAGAGTGTTTAGCCAAACGAATTTAGTAATGGAGTTTTTTATCCAGGCGATTGGTGGGACAATGCGGTTTGGGGGAAAAAATATATATAGGACTTTTAGTTAGTTGATCAAATAAAATGGGATTAGGCATTCAAGAGAAACTTTAATAAAAATAATGATGAGCAAGCTTCATCAAAAGCTTACCCTAATTATGCAGTTTCTGCTGGTGGAACACTATTTGCAAATATGATTACAGGCGGAATCTGCAATGATACTAACGGAAACATATTTGCATCATTTGGTAATTATAATGGCGGTTTTAAAAATGATGGAACTGGTAGGCATGGCAACAAAAACGCATGCTTTGGAACTGGTGGAAAATGCTTGCTATTAAGTTGTTAGTATAAAGAAAAAGGTACAGCTGGTGCAACTTCCTACTATTATCCTAAGAATGGCAATTATTATGATAGCCTAGTATCTGATCCATCCTAGACAGAGCCTGGTGATATCGGCATGATTGCAAAAGTAATTAGACCAACTCTACTTGGAACATATCTAACCAATCTTAGATAGCAAATAACTCCTTATGGTGGATATTCGTTCACAAATAGACTTACGAATATATATTACGGAGATGGTAACTACTTCGAATCTAAAAACGAATGGAATACAGTATTTGATGGAGATTGCCATGTAGAGACATTCGAGTATACCTCTATGCATAAAGTGTATGGAGCATATAAGAACGGAGATAAATTGCAGTTCCCTAATACACATATGATAACATATTCTATACCAACAGAATCAAATATATGGTGTAAATTCCAACATGGATGGACATTTAGCTCTAATGCGAGAGATAATTACGCATCTTTTATACAGGCTGAACCATGTGAGATAACAGAAGCTTACGTACAAAAGGAGCCAGAGTATGTTTATAATTCTGTATATAGCGTATATAATACAAGTGTTCCACTTGCTGTATACGATGATCTTAATCCACAAGACTATAATAAGACTATAGACACAAGAGTATATTATTCTGATTTGAAACAGAATGATGAAATCATTGATAGTTGGTGTAAATTTAGAAGCTCTAACTTTATAGATGTTGATTAGGAGTATGGTCCTATAACTGATATATGTACATTTAAGAATGTTCTTACATTTTGCTAGGAGCAATCATTTGGCGTACTCAGTGTTAATGATCGTAGTGTTGCTACAGATAATTCCGGACAAAACATAGTACTCGGAACTGGAGGCGTACTTGATAGATACGACTACTATAGTAATACTTACGGAATGCATAAACAGCAATTCTGTTCAGCATGTACTACAGGTGGTTTATATTGGTTTGATAGTCATAATAATGTAATCTGCTTATTCGACGGATAGAGCGTAGTATAGCTTTCAAAACAAGGTAAAGTATAGAATATATTAAACAAGTATAAGAAAGACGATAACTTTAAAGTGTTCTATAATAATAGGTACAATGAGATTATATTTAATGTGCTAAGCGATGATATGCAAATAGTGTACAACGAAATGCTTGGAAAGTTTACATCGACATTAACTATACCATTTGATGGAGCTATTCAGTTCTTTAATGGAGAGTATCTTGTAAAGAAGAATGATACTGTATGTGTATATTAGTATGACTATCTAGACGAATCGCCTAAATCAACAAATCAGTAGCTGCTTTCAAGTTATATTAAATATGTCGTTGCACAGTAGCCACTTATTACGAAGGTATTTGATAACCAAGAGATTGTTACATACGAAAATCTATAGTTGCAGGATGTAATATACGACTAGGATGACTACTTCTCAAAAAATCATAAATATACATGGTAGACTGAATCTTAGAAAATAGAATCTAGTCTAGAAGAGCAGATAACACTTAGAGAAAATAATCATAGATTTGCCATACCTAGGGCTGATGGATTATTTGGCAATAGAGCTAGAGGCAAGGTCATGATTTGCAGTATAGAAGATGTTAAACCAAATCCAGCTATGGCAATGCAATATATAATAACAAAATATAGATAGTCATGGAGCTAAAGTAGAGAAAGAAGATAAATAATATTCCAAAATTTAATGATGGTATAGACCTATCAAGTAGCGTGAAGGGTATTGGTGGCGATATAACTGGAATGAATACATATAAGCAGCAACTTACATCCGTTCCAACAAGAATAGAAGTAAATGGAATGAGGACTCCTGGAAAGTTGCCACTTAGTTCTGGAGGAGGCGCACTTAGCAACGTTAATGCCGGTACTGTAACAGGAGCCGTTAATGGAACTCTTGGAATAATAAGCGGATTCAATTAGCAGTAGGCAGCAGTAAAAGATTAGAGTGGATTGTTCGGTATGTCCGGATAGAGAACGGACTAGGCGTTTGGAGTAAACTACTAGGCTTAGAATGATATTAATAAGAGATAGGCTATGGCTGATATATCTGCCTCTAACACAACTAACACATTGGCTATGACAGGCTCTGGAGCTGCTGCAGGAGCTGCAGTAGGTACAGCTATAGTACCAGGTATAGGCTCGCTTATAGGAGGTGCCGCAGGAGCCATAGTAGGATTGTTTGGAGGTTTGTTTGGTGGTAAGAAAGCTAAGGAAAAACAGCGTAGAAAGATATTTAATGCATAGTAGAATGCAAACTTAATTAATTAGGTTAATCAATCATCAGCTGCAACAGAAGGTCTTACATAGCAATATTATTTAGATAATGGTAATACATATGATGACGTATTATATGCTAACCGAGGAAAGGATTTAATAAAACCAAGATATGTTAAAAGGAAATAAAGTATGGACACCTAATGGATATTAGAGTGGTCCTGTAAATAGTTTAGTTGGCAAAGGGGAGTCCATTATAGATTATACTAATGGCACAGGAACTCTTGTAACCAAAGGAAAGGTTGGAGTTGATAATTAGCCTAGCTCTGTTAGTATAAATGATAATAATGTTATAGCTGGTAACGATGTAGACTGGAGCAATGGGATAAAGTTTTCTGACCAAGTAGCCCCATTGACAGCAAAACTTTAGATGTATAACAACATTGAGAAAAGAGCTGGAAAGAAATCCGAACTTAGCTCTTTATCAAAATAGACAATGGAACTTTAGAAGAATCAGTTGGATCGCGCTAAAGCCCCTATTTTGTAGGCTATGAAGAATATTACAGATAGACAAGAGAAATAGCATTAGATCGAAGATTATGCTGCTTAGATTAAGCATAATTGTGGCAAAGATAGATTTGATAATGGCAAAAGCTTATGGGATAAAACAAAGTAGACAATTTCTAGCTGGTCTAAATCAGGTAAAGGAAAGGTGTCAAATCTTATGCTTGATGCGGGATACGCATTTCCTGCACTGCTTGAAACATAGATGCTTAATCATTGGCGTAGAGAAAACCCTGTAATGCCAAGTATTTACGCTGCCAATAGATATGCACCAATAGCTTTACAGACAATGGCTGGTAATAGAGTATCAGCTAATCCTATTCTTGAAAAGTTATATGCACAAGATAGATAGGCTGCTTATTAGCTCGCTAATTCTGGTGGTTATACAGGTGGTCAAAGATAGGCTAATAGAGTAGCCTTAGCTTTAGGCAATTAGAGAAACGTTGCAGACGCGCTCATGAATGTACAGGAAAAGAATGCTGCATATAGAAACGCTTATGCTGAAATGGCTGCTAAACTTGGTGATAGTGATGCACAGAGATTGCAGTAGTCTAACCAGTATGGATGGGAAGCTTATAATAGAGCACATGGAGCTAAGACTAAAGGCATTGAAACACACTTATCTAATCTTGGTCTTATTGGTCAAAAATGGTTGTCACAGCGCATTAAAAACAAGCAGTATGGCGATATTCTTGACCTATATCAATAGGATATAGACAATAAGAAAGATGCGTTAAAAACAATATACGGTATAGGCGGTAATACTACAAGTGGAGCAAATGGTGAAAACATAACAGGCAACACTGGTAATACGCCTGGGAAGTCTACTGGTTTAAAAACATTAAGTGAATAGATTGGCGGAATTGCCCCAGGTTGGACTCCTAGTCAATACTAGCCGTTTATTGGATCTCCAAACATCGCTCGTTAGAATACAAAATACGACCCAATACTTAATACAGGAAAATAGGTTGTTTATAGTTAGACCCCATCTTCGGCTCCATTTGAGTCTACAGGCAACACTATTATGCACCATAATGATTTTGTTCCAGGTGATGGTGGCAGATATCTCACAGATGAACAAAGAGCCAGATTTAATAGTATAGCTTTGCACCCAGGAGAATAGAGATATTTAAGATCTTACAAATACGGAATGCAAGATGTTATACAAAACCCATTGTGGTTTTTATATGGAGCAGGACAAGGTAATAGACTACCTGGATTTTATATGAATAAAAGGAACAGAACTAATTTTTATACAGGTATTTAATTATGATAGGAATGTATGACGAACCAGTAGCGGTGCCTATAATCGACCTACTGGACAGCAACATGATGTCATAGTACATTAGTGCTGCAAGAGAACAATACAATTAGGCTGTACAAGAATAGAAGGAGTTTGCTAAGGAGTTCGGAGAATTGTATGGACCTAATGTGAATATAAATAAATAGTTCTACGATATTACAAAAGGAGCTGTTAACAAAGGGCTTGACTATTTGTATTAGAATGGTATAGATCCTCTTAGATCTGCTGAGGGTAGAGCTTATATAGCCAAGATTATTAGAGAAAGACCATACGCCGAAATAGCTAATCTTAAAGCTTAGAACGAGTCTATGAAGACTTATTAGAAGTATAGAGCAGAGGCTATGCGTAATGGTACATATGATCCAGATTTCGAAAAGTTTGCACTTGGTGGTAAGACTCTTGAAACATGGGACCCATCTACAGACGGAATGTGGACAAGAGAAGCTCCATCTAAGTATTCTAGCTTAAAAGATTGGACAAGCAATCTGTTTGACAACATGTAGCTAGAATACGATCCATAGCTAACAAAACAAGCTGGTGGAATGTATCAAGTATATTCTAAATCTCCAAAGAAGATGTAGTAGATTCTTGATGCAAATATAAAGGATATGATAAAATCTGACCTTGGCAGATATTATCTAAACATGTATGGAGGCGATATAGATGCGCTTAAAGCTGATATTGTTAACCGTAACAGAGAGTATACACAGATTGATAGACGTCCAGATCAAGTTTAGATACATCTTAACGATTAGCTGTTCTAGGCTAATGAGGCTGCTAAGAATAGGGCGTTCTAGAAAGGACTTGCTGCTCTTAAGCATAAATGGGATCAAGATAACGCAATACTTAAAGCTCAGCTTAGTGGTTCTGGTGCAAATGGACAACAATCTCCATTGTAGTGGTCTACTAGATCTGAAAGAACATCATAGAGATAGAAGGATAATCAAGTAATGACAAACTTATTTGATACAATGCAGAGAGTATCTAAGTATTGGCAAGACAGAGCTAATAACACAAAACTTTCTTCTGCATAGAGAAAACAGGGAAGAGATCATGCCGCATGGTGGAATAATGCCATTAAGTAGGCTGAAGTTAATCCTAACTCTCTTATGAAGAATGGACTTGTACAGATTGATGAATATGGGCAATATTAGCCATCTAGAAGACTCTTAAATGCAGATGGATATGCCAGCTATACAAATGTTGGAACATTTAATGATCCTAAAAAGCTTTCTTAGGCTGCAGATAAACAGTATAGTGGATACATGTATAAGCCAACTGGTGGCTCTGCTGAACATAAGGTTCTTTTAAATAAGTTTGCAGGAACAGAAAAACCATAGCAATTTGAACTAATGCAGAACAAGCACCTTGCTGTAAATCTCAAAGACTCTAACTTAAGATATTCTCCGATCAGAAGAATAAATGTTACAGGCAATAAGAGACTTAGATATGCTACAACAATGCGCAAATTTGATAGATGGCTTAAGAGTGGATCTGCTGGTAGAGGTGCACTTGTAAATGAGGACCTTAATGCTGGATGGATACCAGGCAAGCGAAAACAGTTCGATATAGCTGGACATGTTACAATTACCGGTAAGCAATTTAGTGATTTTTGTGTATCAATTGGAGCTACTTCTAATAATGATAAAGCAAGAGTAGCATCAGAACTTGGTCTTGATGCATTTGATGCAGCATCTAAGCCTGTAACAAAGAAAGAAAAGGTTGGATCTGCTACATATTATTAGGTTCCTATGACTAGAACAATTTAGAATAATGGAGCATTTAAGATAAGAGATATAAATACTGATGTAAATAAATAGGAATTCGGATCTAGTAATGCATTCAAGATGGCTAATGATGCACAAAATTCTTCATTAATGATAGATTAATAAAATATTATGGCAAATAAAAATAAAAAGACGTTTACATACAACTAGGCGTATAGTAGAGGAGCTTAGATAGCGTAGGATTTACAGCGTAGTATAGCACAAAGAAGTGCTGACTACGCCGCTCCTTATGTTGAGGGGAGTATGGGCGCCTATACAGATGTCAGTGATTTTAACAATATGACATTCCCTGCGTATACTACGCTGGATAAACAGGGTAAAGCTGTTGTAGACACAGAAGAAGACAATAGTGGTTCTCTTGGTGATTTCCTTTTAGGAGATTCTTGGGACTTAAGTAAGATGAAAGAGAGATTGGATAAATTCTCTTTCAAGGATATGTATAGGCTTACATTCGAAAAGGGATATGGAGCCTATGTAGACTCTAAAGAAAAAGAACTTGATAATGTTACTTTTCAATAGAGTTCTTTAAAAGTAGCTTAGGACTACAATAATCTTCTAAAACAAAGAGAAGACCTTATAAATCAATATAAAGCCTTTAAGAGTCACGGATACGCCTCAAAAGAATAGACTAGACAATTATAGGATGCTATTATAAAGGTAGATGATCAAGTTAAGAAATACCAGGATTTCTTTAAATAGCATAAGAATGACGACGTATTTTTAGATTTATTCTACGATACAAATAAAGCTGGGACTAGCGATTATTTAGCTGCTCTTAAAGATAATACATTAGTCACTCATTAGTAGTTTAATACCAACGGTATTCTTGGTACTATAAATAATGCATTAAAATACACAGCTGGTACATTATCTGAAGGTCTTGAGAATATAGCACTTACTACATAGAATGCTATAGGTAAGGTTCTCCCTTAGGCAATTGGTGGCGATAAAAGTGGAACGTTTATTAAGCGTGCTATAAAGAATGGTACTAGTAATTACGATAATTTATTTGAAGGATATTCAACAAAAGATGGATCACAATTATTGTAGACAAAGATAAATACATTAAAAACTGATCTTGACAGAGAGTAGAACAAGAAGGAAATTTCGTTAAGATCAGCCATAAATCAATATAAAAATGGTAATTGGCTATTTGATCCTAAGAAGATTAATCCGGAATTTAGAGACCTTCAGAATCAGAATAGAGGCGGTTTAATTGGTTCTATTATAGACCCTACACAATGGGGTTATTCAGTACCAGAGATAGGTACATCATATAGTGATGCTGCAAGTTTCGCAGGAATGATAGCAACTAATGCTGGTGGTGCATTGGCTACAAAAGCAGCTGTAAAATTCCTTACTAGAAAGATTCCTGGACTAGGCACTGTACTTACTGCTGAAGATATGGCAAAAGCTTTTAATTCTGCAGAAAATGTAGATCAGGTGGCTAATGCGTTAAGCAGAGTAGAAACTGCTAGAAAAATAATAGGTGGCTCTACTGCTGCCGCTGGAATGTATTGGATAAAGCAGATGCGTCAATCAGAGACTAATGGTGAAGCTATAAATGCTTTAGCACAAAGAGTTTTGGATTCTTCATATAAAACAGATGTAGATTTTAGCAAGGTATTCAATGCTGTCGATTAGTATTCTAAGCGTATAGGAGTAGATTCAAAAGACCTTGATTAGCTTGAAAAAGTAAAGCTCGCATTAGCTTACAATATACCTACAGGTGATGCTAACTTCGATAAGATTAAAGTAGACTCTAGAAAGGGTTTAGCTAAGCTTATAAATGATAACAACGCGATGGCGTTTGAAGATTATTTGCAAGCTTTACCTTTTATGGATTATACTAGAGGTGTAATATCTAAGGCCGCTAATAACGTGTTTTCTAGAGCTCCAAAGATGTATATATAGGATTAGGTGCTAGACAAGGCTACAAAAGCTGCCGCTACCGGAGTTATAGATAATGCTATAGATAGAGTAGCTATGAGCAAATTTAGCAATATAGGTGATAGACTCAAATTTGTTCATGGTTCAAAATATCTTGCAAAGAAATTTGAAAGAGCATTCCCTCTTGCTACATCCGAGGCTCTTGAAGAAGGTAGACAGTAGTTACTTACATCTAGATTTGGAAGAGGAGAATATGATGATTACTCAACAGGTGAGTCTTCTTTTTATTTGCCAAGTGTATTTGATAATCAGTTCTTAAACGCAGATGCTGCAGCAGCTTATCTTGGAATATCATCTGGAGACCCAGATAACGGAGATGCCGAGTTAAGGAGATCTATGGAAATAGGAGCTATGACAGGATTGCTTTTTAGAATTCCTCATAACGTTAAAAATCTATTAACTCCATACAAAGAAGGTAGTACTAGTCCTTTTAGCTCAAGCGATAAATATAGTTTGAGAAATACTGTAGCATAGCTTAGAAATGATAATGTTATTCGTAGCATAGCTGCTAATAATTATCAACTTGCACAAGATAATGATCATGTAGGAATATTCTTTGACGCATTTAGTAGAGCTGGAGTAAATAAAGATAGACTATAGACGGCTCTTGATGATATGAAAAAGTACAAAGGATCTTTACTGCAAGATGGATCAGATAGTTATATAGAGAATGACAAAGAGCTTCTTAACGCTGCGTGGTTTTCCTATAATAACAAGAACCTCGAGCAGTCTATGAAAGACCTAAACATTTCTAGAAATAGCGAGGATCACAAACAGTTAGTACAAGCAGCAACTAGAGTTATGATAGACTCTAATAATGCAACAAAGGATTCCGAGAAAGCTAGAAACAACATTGATTCTATAATAAATAAGACTGTACAGGATTACGAGAACGCTACATAGGAGAATAATCCGGCACTGTTTAATATCATCAATAAAATAAAGCAGGACTATCAGAAGTTTAATGAATCTATAAACGTTAGAAGGAATCAATTCAAGAACTCTGAAAAAGGAAAGAAAGCTGGTCAAGAATGGATCGATAAGAATGAAAGCTATTATGAAGACGATTCACAAAGAACGTCTTTGGATAAGGCTATCGAAAACGTAATGGATGAACGTGACGAGTTCAAGGTTGATACAGAGAAAGAGTATACATAGTCTAGACTTGAATCAATATTCAGCTATAGAGAATATAAGGCAGCTTAGAAGTTGGCTAAAGATTTAAAAGATCAAAAAAGAAGACTTTAGTTAATATCTAATGAAACAGGAACGGATATTAATACCGATAAGCTTACCGGTATGATTGATTACCTTGATAAGCTTATATAGAATAGAAAGAATAAAGTAGAGAATTCTAAAGAGATATTGGCATACAATGAAAAGGTTGATTTGTTAAACGCCTCTATAAGCGACAAGAAGAAATAGTATAAAAAGATAACATATGACTCAATCTTTAAGGATTACTAGGACTTTGATAACCAGGATGAAATAGACAAGGCTTATTAGGCATTTCTCATAAATGATGCTTTATGCAATGTACTCAAACCAATGTCTGTAGCCTTTACTACAGGATAGGTTGATCCTAGATCTGTGTACTTTTCTAGAAGAGAATAGAACTGGAGTGAATTATCTGATGAGCAAAAGTCTGAGTTCACCAAAAAGGTATAGGGTTTATATCAAGAACAGGGCAAACAAGCTCCAACTGAAGCGTAGATCAGAGCCGCATACTTGAATGAGCAGAACAAGAAAAGAAGAGCTATAAAAGAGTTATCTAAGAAATACTCAGAGCTAAGAGACAAGATCGAAGGTAACGATGATATATCTAATATGAGTATGGATGACATTGCTCGTCTTACTGATATGGAAAGAGAGGCTGCTAGAGATCTTATTAGTTCTGTTCTTGCTGACAAAAAGAATCGTATGCGTATAGCTCGTAGAGAATGGAATCAAGAGAGGCCACTTACGCCAGATGATGTTTAGCAAGCTGAAGATGGTACCGCTGATGAAGAAGTAACTCAGAGAATTAAAGATCTTGCCGGTGAGCCTAAGAATCCAGATGTTGAGAAAGAGGCTGAAGATATGAATGTTTAGCCAATGCCTTAGGATAAATCTGTGCTTGGTACATCTGAGCTTGATGCAGCTATGGATAATTCTCAGCAAGGTTCTACAGAAAATGAAAGAAATCTCGAAGATGCTTTAGGTATGAGTCCTGCTGAAGATAAACAGCAGCAGAAGCTTAGAGAAAAGCAATAGAAACAGAAAGCTAAAGAGGGATAGCAATCAGATTCTACTGATTTTACAGACGAAAAAGATGATGACAATAATGATGAATTACCACCAGTACCAGATAATGTAACAATTAATGGAGATGGAACTGTAACAGTAAAGCCAGAGAAGTCTCAAGAAGCTTAGCAAAATAGTACAGATACTGGTGTTTAGGACAATACGGAGAAATAGACAGAACAGTAGTAGGCGCAAGAAGATGAAGAGACAGAAGACAAAGATAATAATGAATCTCCAGATTTGACACCAGATAAGAATACTGCTGATACCGGTCTTAATGTTGAACCAATTCAGGATGATCAGGACTTTCCTGACGTCAATCCAGAGGATGACAATAAAGAAGGCAAGACTGCGTAGGTTCTTGATCCTAAAGATATTGATGCAGAAGATACGCTCAATATAGAAAGTCCTTTAGAATACGAAGAGCCAGAAGTATTACCTAAGAAGTACGATGACAACGGAACTTTAAACATAGAGGATCTTCCAGAAAGGTTGGATGTAGATATATAGAGTGAGTCTGACACTCTTAATAATATGGATAAACCTACAGAATCTACTGATACATCTGGAGTATACGATGATAGAAAGCCTAAGCCACAAGCTGTATAGGAAGCAGAAGATATAGAAAGAAGATATGCTGATCATACATTCTTCTATAGACCTGATGCAGAAGAACCTATGGATATAAGAGTTGACGGCAAGGATGTAAAATTACCAGAGGGATGTACTATTGGTACTGGTGCAGAACTTGCACAGAAACTTACATAGAAAGGATGGTTTGAAAAAGCTGATAAGTTCTATGTTGTATCATAGATGCAGAAATACCAGAAAGGAAATCTTGGCGACGAAAGAGATATATTCACAGTATCTTTAGCTATAAGGGATGGCAACAAAATATATTTCTCTACTCTTAGAGCGTTAGGACAATATCATGATAACTATAGAAAAACAGACGTTGATCTTTCATACGAGCTCGCTAATAAACTTAAATTTATAGGCGTCGATATGGATGCCTACAAGGTTAACCTGTTTGAGACTGCGAAAAATTATTATTTACTTCATAATAATGTTGATCAATCTCTTCTGGAAAACGATGATAAACTTAATAAGAAAGTAATAGATTGGTATAACAACCTACATGAAAGTGATCCAGAAAACGCTGGTTAGATACGTGCGTATATAGATGATACAGCTAGAAAGAAATCCGCTCTTCCAGGTAAGGTCCCTTTGACAAATAATTAGGTTACACAGCAAATCTAGAGACTTAGAGATAATAGAAACGCCATAATTGAAGCATATTGTACATTTAAGGATGGTAAGTATATAATACCATAGACTATTAGAACTGACGTTAAGCCACAAGAAGCAAGTATAAGTAATGGTAAAATACAGACTAGACCAAAACTTGAAGATAATCTTGTTGATTTTAGGCCTCTTACAGAGAAAGATTTGAATCTTGGCATTCCTTCTGATCCAGAAGAGCTTACAATGAAGCTAGAGAATGGCGCTATAACACTTGGTTATGGTACCGGAGTAATGGCAGACGAAGGTAATAGATTCCTTATTCGTAACCTCTACAATCCTTCTGGAGACACAATAGACGGTAAAGGCTATTCTGGTAAATTGTACTTTACAATAACCGGTCCTAGTGGATACGTTGTTCCTATAATGCTTAGGGAAGAAAGGTTTAACCAGGTTTAGGACAAAGATGGTAAGATGCAGTTTATTGATCCTGTTAACATGTAGTTAGCCATAGATCCAAATACAGGAAAGATAAATAGAAATGCTCCGTTATCTATGGCTGAGCTTATACTGTATATGGTTACCGGCAAGATTAATCCAGAAGAATTTGAAGGAAACCAGGGACTTATTGCAGATTTACTTGCGTTAAGTGTTCATACTACGTTTGCTACTAAAGATGACAAAAAGCATCCGTATTTAGCCTCTAAGCAGTTCTATTTCGACGATGAGAAGAACTAGCTTGTGTTAACTCAACCAGGCACTAGATAGGATTTAAGATTGTCTATGGATTAGTTATTTGGTGATTAGTCTGAGAAGACAAGAAAGTCTACTATTAGATATATAGCAAATAATTTACACTGGAACACAGATAAAGAAGACATGGTTGAACATTTTAATAAATCTATGCCTAAATTATCTGCGTTCTTAAGATAGTATTTTGAGGATAATCCAAAAGCTAAGTCATATAAATTCTTTGGTCTTAATCAGCTCGAATTTAAGAGAGATGAGTTGTTCTCTACAAACAAGAATGGTTAGCTTAATCCTAAAAAGGTATCACTTGCTGCATGGATGATAAATAATGGCAAACTTCTTACAGACTTAGCTCCGCAGCATTTCTATGCCCCATTTATATACTCAGACGGAGTATAGGCTTCAACAAAGAAGAAGGCTGTAGCAAAGGTAAAGAAAGAAAGCAAAAAGTAGGAGAATCCTAGCGTAATTGAAGCAGAAGCAAATATAGCCGCAAAGAGATTTACAGATGAGGCTATAAGTAGAATGCAAAGCAGATATAAGAGCGATTCGCAGAAACAGAAGGTTACTAAAGATGATTTCTTGGTTCTGTCTGACGAAGTAAGAAAAGAAGTATTAAACAACTATAGAAAACGTGGTATATATGATATAGTTGTAATTGACGTACTTAAAGAGGATATAGAAGGTAAATCATTAGACGACGTTAAACGTATTATTGCATAGCATGTATAGAAATATGTAGACTATGCTAATTCTTAGGAAGGCTAGAAGTTTGATGTAAAAGATCTTACATTTGTATCCGATACTATGCTGAAGAACATTTCAAGTAAGGGCTATGTTCCTATACTTAATGTTGGTGTAAATGGAAAACTTCATATAAACGCATAGGATCCGTTATCTATACTTCGTAACAGCAAGGTTAGACAGGATGGATATACTGGAGTATTTTCTAGATTTAAATCAAAAGGAAAATTTAACGAGAAAGCTGCTAGAAAATGGCTTAGCGAAAAGCTTGGATTAGACGAGACCAAAGTAGTTGTTCTTGATGGAGTTCTTAAAAGCTGCGAAAATAGTAAGGTATATGGTATCACAAGTCTTGCAGCAGATTATATAGATAGATAGGTTAATGGTGTTATTACTTTATCCAATGAAGCCGGATATGGTATTCATTACCATGAGGCATGGCACTACGTTAACTTATTGTTAAATAACAAAGCATAGAGACTTAGATTATATGATGCTTACATTAAATCACACAACTTAAAGAATATTACATTCGGAGAAGTCGAAGAGTTGATGGCCGAAGACTTCCGTAGATATGCAGAAATGCGAAACGGAAAGGGAATCGTTAACACAATCAAGAGATTGTATAACAATATACTTGATTTTGTAAAGGTATCCAGAAAGAAAGATATTGTACGCAATGTATTCAACGCTATTAACAATGGACAATATTTCGACGTACATATGGATAAAGACTCTATAAAAGAGTTTGAGAACAGATATCCAAACGGTGTGGCTTCAGCTGATTACTACGTTCCTACTGTAGATCAATCTACTCTCGATAAGCTTGAAGGAATAAAGGATTACCATACATTCTATCAGTGTGGTGTAGCATTGGCACAGAAATTGTTAAGCGATTACGGTTTTAAAACTCCAAATGATATTAATAGCAAAAAGGTATCTAAATTCAATGATCTTATTGAAGATTTAAAGAATAATAATGAGTTTGAATCAGATCCGTTAAAGCAATCTATAATAAATGATATTTGTAATAACCCTAAGGCTTTTGAAGGTATTGTAGCTAATGTGTTTGCTTAGTACGGAATAAAGGCTAATGTAAAGAAATTCTCCTAGATGGATGAGACTAATGATCTTACAAATAAAGATTCTATAAACGACGACGATCAGTCTAGAGATATTGGCGATAGAGCAGATAATACTTGGGATGTAATGTAGTTATCTATAAGCAAAAAGGACAATGTAGCATTTAGAGCTAAGCTTTTCTTGAGTCTTATAGAAAAAGGTAAGTTTGTTCTTGATCCAGAAACAGGAGAACGTGAATACGAGACATAGTTTAATGACATTATTAGCGATGTTCCTTTGTATTGGAGCTATAGCGAAGCATGGAGTTCTATATTAAAGAACTTGTGGATGTGCGAATCTTATGATAACATAGATCCAAATACTGGTGTATTTGCAGCTAATTCAATTAGAGGTAAAGTTAAATAGCTCGCCGATAGAAAGATGGCTTTATTCGTTGCACTTAATGATAAACTTGAAGAAGTAGAAGGCGATATAGAACTCGAAAACTAGATACTTGCTACGGTAAAGAGTTCCTACAATCAGGTAGCGTAGATTTGGCTTAATGATCCAGTAGAGAAATCTATGGGTATTATGGATTTGCCAGAAGATATGGTATCATCTGTAGTAGAAATACCTACTGATGAGAAGCGTACGTGGGAGATAAGAAACGATAACACGCTCAAAGCAAAGAGAAACTAGCCACGTTTATGGAGTTAGGAATTTGCTTCTTCTAATGTAATTATTTCTAAAGATGGATAGACTATTATAAATCCAGAGTATGTAGACACACTTGTAAAGATGCGCCAGGATGCCATAGATCTTTCCAAAGTTCTTAATGAACCTACTATTCAAGATTTGTCTTCGGCTTACGATTAGTCTGCCACATAGGTTGTTAAGATTCTTAACTATATGGGTATACCGTTCGACAGAGAAACTCTTGATGCTTACACATACTAGATGAAAGACGAGTCTGACGGAAAGAATCCTATGTTAGCATAGCTTTAGGCTTTACAGATGATGCTTGGTGGCTCTATGTAGAAGAAAAATGGTTCAAAAAATAACTACAAATGGAAGACTAATAAGTAGACTGGTTCTTTATCATACTTTATTGATTTGCTTGATAAGTATAAGGGAAAACCTTATCTTGAAACCAAACAGTCAAAGAGAAATAAGGATGTTGTTACAGTTGATCAGCTGTTTGTTGGATACGGTTTAAAGACACCTATATCAAAGATGGCTGAAGTTTATGCATAGACTAACCCATCTTCTACCGATGTAAGTATTAAGGGTCCAGATGGCGCTACATTATACCCTATAAGCGAGAATAATGAAGCTTCTGATAAACTTCGTCATATAAATGACAATAAGGATGGTGTCGTTGAATAGATGATGTTATCACCATATGCTAAACATAGCTCTATTCTTAATATAGCTAGAAATGATCAGCTTGGAGACAGACCTGGAGATAATACAAATAAGTTTAAACTTAATGCATTTGTTGGAATAAAAGATACCAGAGAAAATACTGGAGACGATTACTTTGGAATAACACCTCTTGCAGACTATATTTCAAAGATGGTTATGAAGCACAATAATATGCTTGTATTCCCTACAATGGCTGATAAAAAGACATGGTATTCTATATCTTACGATCCTCTTACAAAGGATGCCGAAGGTAAGATATTATCTGACGGATTATGTGTGCACGATCTTATCACATATAACCATACAGATGAAGCTGGTAAATGGAATACTATGCGATTCTCAGAAGGTACTCTTAATAGATTTGTTGGATATTTCAACGATGAGCTTGAATCGCTTAAACAATACTATGACAGAAAGAATATAGCATACTTTGTAAATAATCCAGGAAGAGCAAGAGATAACTTCCATGGCAAGATTAAAGATGGTAGAATGAACATGGCTGGAAACGGTGGAATGTTCAGATACTTCTATGATGCCATAAAGATAAAGGATGATAATGGAAAAGAGATGAATCTTAACCAATATCTTGAATTCCTTTACAACAAACAGTAGACTATAGAAAAGAATCCTGTTAAGAACGGTGGCCTTGGTACCATAAGAGAAGAAGCTAACGAACTTGATGGATTTGAGCTTATAAGAAGATATGTAAACGATATTAGTGATTAGGTTAAGTCAGATCCATCTATGCTCAAAGACGGTATAAACCATATGCTTATATCTAGAGTTAGTGACGAGTTTTAGACTATATCTGACGATGGTTCTACAAAGGTTGTTTACTTTGATGGTAAAACATATCTTCCTAGAGCTATACCTGTATAGATACTTGATTACTACCATAATAGATTTGGAAAGAGCGGAAGAGTATTGTCTGACTACTACGAGGACGAAGCTGGTAATGTAGCTGACTGTACATTGTCCGCAATAGCTAACAACGTAGCAAATGAAATGATCTCTACGATAGAGCTTGAGAAAGTATTTACTGGAGATCCTGCTTATTATAAGTGGCAATACAACAGAAAGGTTCTTGATAAATTTACCGTAGATGGTAGTACCGAGGAAGTAAGAAGATTGACTGCAAAAGATGCTGATAAGATTAAGCGTTTGGGAGCTATACTTTCTCCAGGATAGAATCTTAGAACAGAATATTCTGATAGAGAGATACAAGAATTTAAAGATCCGATAAGCGGTAAAGAAGAGCTTAGAGGAAGTAAATATACAGTTCTTAATATAAACGATATCGTAGCTAGATCTAAGTTTATAAATGACGTTTAGACTTAGTTTGGAAGACAGATACTTGCAGATGAGATTAGATCTAACCCAGAATGGTTTGATAAGATTGTTGAAAAAGAGTCTAAAGGGTCAGGTGAAAAGCTTACAAGAGAAGGATAGATTACTAAAATGTATCTTAAAGATAATTATTATAAATCTATTCTTGATAAAGCTCCAAAGAGTGTAAAAGAAGCTGTTGATATTCGATCTAAGCAATAGATGTCTCCATACGAAGAGATTACTGTATCAGACGCATAGGTTTGTATTAGACCGGCTTTATATAGAAAGATACGTATGAATCTTGGTAACTGGACTACAGAGCCAGATGAGTCTGGATATTCTGATGAGGAGGCTTATAAGATCCTTGAAACTGATGGCTCTTGGATGAATGACCCTGAAAAAGCAAGGAAAGTTAGCAAGCTTCAGTTATTCCCTCTTAAGATGACATACTTTAGTAATAATCCTACAGAACTTGGTCCTGGTATATTCTAGAATCTACCTGTGTACAATAAGATGGCTATCTTCCCAATGTTTAAATATGCTACATAGAGTACGTCTGGTAGACAGCTTTATGACCGAATGAACAAAGAGGATAATGAGATTGATATGATAGCATTTGAGTCAGCTGTTAAGGTTGGTGATAATCAGAATAGATATTCCCCTTACAACAAAGATGTCGATGTGATTGATGGTGATATAACAACAATGGACGACGCTATCAATAATGAATCTGATCAATACATTGATAGATCTACTGGAGAGATTAAGGCTAATACAACTGAAGGAAGTAAGCTTTCTGTACAGATACAAGATCTTAACGGTATTCGTATGCAGCTCAACACTGATGCTCACGAGGCTACAGAAAGATCTATTGGTACACAGATGTTTAAGCTTGCGTTCTCTAACTTGTTCGACGATCTTAAGTATGGTTTAAATAAAGCTGACTGGCAAGGTTAGAGTAAACCTTCTAGATATGGTAGAGAGATAAAGGCTGATCTTATGGCTTGTATCAATGCTATGACTATGCTAGGCATTAATAAAGTATAGGATAGATTCTATTCTTAGAACGACGAAGGTAGGTTTACTCATATCAACTAGAGATAGGTAAGAAACCTTGTAGAAACTATTGTTAAGAATAATGGCCTTGGTGTATCTGCCGAAGAGATTATTCACAATGGTGGTGTTGTAGCATCACTTATGTCTAGAAAGGTATTTGAACAAAGTGTATTCTCTGCAGTTAGTAAAGATGTAATAGATATACAGACAAAAGGTGGTTCAGCTGTTCAGCAATCTATATTTGGATTTACAGGCTTTGATGACAATAGCGTTAGATCTTACGAAGATGGCGATTATCATTTGCTTAATGGTGGTAGAGAGATTAGATGGAACACATAGAATGGTAGTATGGAAGTTATGCTTTCTATCAACTTCTTTAGACCAGTTGTTCCTCAAGAATATCAGAAGACGTATGGTATGATGAGACAGTGGCTTATTGATCACGATGTAATTAATGGCAAAAAGACTGATGGATCTCAATCTCATCCTAAACCTTTTGGTATTGGTTATCGTATTCCTACACAGGGTATGTCATCTATGTTTGCTATGACAGTAGCAGATGTACTTCCTACCCAATCTGGTGACACAATAGTAGTACCTAGAGAGTTTACTGCTCAAACAGGTTCTGACTTCGATGTCGATAAACTGTTTATTGCTACTATGTCTTACACAAATGGTGAATTAGATACTATTACAGAAGAGCAGGAGAAGCAGATATCAGATATATTCTCTAGTAAAGTAAAAGGATCTAAGCAAAATGCGGTACAGAAAATTTTGTAGCAAGCTTCTTATGGAGCCATATAGAATAGATTGCTCAATAATTATATTGACATCATATCTGATACAAGAAACTTTTCTAATGCGCGTGCTTCTATTGATACTATTACAGATGTTATTAAGTCAGAGATCCTTCCTCACTTAAAGAGTGGGTTAAGTGAGTATAGACCATCTATGTATGAGCTTACTCCTTCATTCCAGTCTAGACGTAAGATGGAGTTCTCTACAGGTAAAGACGGTATTGGTCCATTCGCATTGAACGTAACAAACATGGCTCTTACATAGTTTACTCATTTGTCTATGAGATACGGAGACAATCAATTCGGATTCCATGACCTTGACTAGGTTCTTGGAGAAGATGGAGAACGTATTTCAGACTGGTTGTCAGCTATGGTTAATGCCCATGTAGACGTTGCCAAGGACCCATATATCTTTGACCTTAATATTAACTCTGCTACATATAATCATGTAAACTTCTTACTTAGAGCAGGAAAAGGTAAGGCTACATTCTCATTTATCGCATAGCCAATACTTAAGAAGTATGGATAGTTAATGGGCTCTGCTAAGGGAACATTTGGAAAGAACTTCAAGGCTGATGGAAAGTCTTAGGAACTGAATAACCATTCTTAGATATACAGTTATCTTCTTAATGTAACTAGACAGAATCTTGCTGATAAACTTGGTTTAAAGAATTTGTACAAGGCATTTAAAAAGAAGTCTGGTGGTGTATCTTACGTTCTTAATGAAGACTATGTTAAAAAGCATAGAGATGATATTATCGACGCTATTAAGACTTCGTTAAAATCTGACGGAGAAAAGAACTAGGATGTTATAAACAAGTATGCTACAGATATATTTAATCTTATTATAGGTAACGATAAAGATATATAGTGGAAAGACGCCATGAACTTTGAGAAGGGTATCTACGCTATAGAGCATATTGATTCTACATTTGGCTTGTATTATCAAATGTTGTCATTAAGATCATTTGGTAAAATAAAGACATATGCAGATGAACTTGCAGACCTTGTGAAAGTCTCTAAGATTGATACAAAGAAGTTTGGTAATAATATTTCTTCGCATATCAACTTTAAAAATACATATGAGCAATTTAAATATGGAGACCATAAGGTTGAGTGGTATATAAATGACGGAAATAAATACGAGTAGAAGATTGATGAAAAGACCGGAGAAGAATTGACTCCTACTGAGACAACAGCCGCTCTCATGAGATATTTCCATAATTTGTTCTTGGATTCTAAGTTCTACAATGCTACAGAACTTGTATAGAGAATATTGTAGAACCAAACATTCTCAGCTACTCCTTTATATGCTAATTTACTTAGAACAGCTCTCGCTAGCTTAAATGCTGATGAATAGTTCTAGGGATATACAAAGTGGAGATTTGATAAGGATGGTAATTATACTGGAACTCCTTACGATGGATACAAGTAGGTAATGAAAGATGATGTTGTACAGGCTATTGGCTCATCAATAGAAAGTATGTTAAGATTCTAGGCATTACTTGACTTTGCTCCAAAGATTGAGGCAACAGATGATTATACTGGTCCTATAGACTTTACATTTGGTGGAGATAGATAGGAAATAGAAAGGAACTATAAAAGAATTCTGTATGGAGATAAAGAAGGAGATGAATATGATAGGAATACAATATTCCAGAACCTCGCTAATCTCATGCAGGATATAATAGATGATCCAGATTCTGATGAAGCCCAAGGCCTTGTAGATTAGGATGGTGTTATCAGTAATGAGTTATTCGAATATCTTAGACCACAGACTGGAATAAAAGGATCAAGCGTAGGAAGAATGATGCTTTCTAAGACGTAGATGAATGTTGGTGTAGAGCAGAAATAGAGGCTCATGTCTGCCTTTGATTAGTTGTTGACTCATCCGTCTGAAAGAGTTAGAAGAGTAGCTAGAGACTTGGCTATATATGCATACTATTCTACATATGATACTAATAGTGCTTATTCTTTCTCTGATATAATTCCACCTAAATATAGACGTCAGTATGATAGAGCTCTTAGCTTAGCTCTTGATTCTAGAACTAGAAACGGATATTAGCATAAGTCTTTGGGAGATGCGTAGTTGATGGCTAATGATATCCTTGATGTAATAGCTAGAAACCTTTATAAGAACGACGATGTTGTTCCTATGTATTTCGAAGATAAAAGAGATATCATTAAATATGAAGGCACCGTTCTTAAAGTAAATGGCATAAAGAAGAAAGTTAACGCTCTTCTTGTTTCTAATTCTAGAAGCATACCTAAGTCTAGATACTTTAAGATCAAACGAGGAGATCAATATGTTGTTTATAGATATGCTGGTGCAATCGAAGGCTTAAATAAAGAAAATAAAGCCCTGGAAACAAAGAGAGTTTATATGATTGTTCCTAAGTTTGGATTACAAATAAAAGGTACATAGTTATACGAATTCATGCAGGGTTCTGAAGGAGTTTCTATATTTGATGAAAATAAACTTCCTAGCACATTTAAAGCTGATAAACTTTTGGATTATGCTGAACAGTATGCAAACGATCTTACTGAATCTTTATCTAAAAATCAGAAGAATAGAAAATCTAAGTCAAAAGACGAGTCTAAACAAATAGTTATGTACAGATTCTCTTCTACAGTAAATCCTATGAAGATAAACGGCTCATACTATGAAGTCAATCCTAACGATAACAAGCTTAATAACAAAGTTACGAATGAAGATGGTTCTGTAGAATTTGTATCAGCTATTAATCCTATTAATAAGATTGAGTAGGATATAAAGAGTTCTGGAGTTGATATAAATATCAACAATGCTAATTTGTAGTAGGTTGTAGAATAGATTCAATCTAGACAAAGTATCGGAATATATAGTTTTATACATTTCAATGGAGACACATCCAAGTTTGAACCATCTAAAAAGTAGATAGACGATTATATCACATAGAAAGAAAGCGAATATGAAGATACTCTTGCTTCAGATTTAACTAAAGCTCAACGTAGATAGTTTATAGCAGAATACTCTAAGAAGCTCAAAGACGAAGCTACAGATGTATTGTTGCAGAAGAATGTAAACGACAAGGTTGACTCTATTGTAAAGGACTTAATTTCATCAAGTGTAACAAACTTTACAATATTATCTACCGGTGATGGTGCTATAGAGCAAGCTGGAGCACATTCAGCCATGCTTAATTAGTCTAATATAACATCTACACTTGGACCTTGTAGGGTATATATTCTAGGCAAAACTATGAGTAACCAGGAGTCTCTGGAAGCAGAAAAGTAGAAATATATACTTGATGACACTGATGTTAAAACCGATGAACAAGAAAGTACTGAAGATGATATAAATATGTTGCAGGATGCAGCTGACGACGCTGTTACAAATATCGAAGATATTTAGAATGCCCAGTCTGCAGATGATCTGTTATCATAGATAGAGGATTAGGATAAACAGGAGTCTGCTCCTAGTGTTGATAATCCGAACGAAACTGCTGGTAGTTTAGACGATTTATTGTCTTAGATTGGCGCTTTGTCAGAAGAATCTAAAGAAACAAATGATAATAAAAGTTGTTAATTATGTTTTGTCCTTATTATAAAAATAAAGATGTTTTTGATGGCTTTAACAGTATAATATAGGCACTTGGTGGTAAACCAATGACAGAAGAGGAATTTAGGTCCGCAGAGCTGAGAAATCAGCGACGCGGGCTTGATTACTCTGCTATGGAAGCAGCCTATAAAGCCTATCATGCTAACAATGGTAATCTTATGGATTTAGCTCCAAATGGCTAGCCATCATTAGTATTTCAATAGCTATTGTAGATATACAATGGCGATATAAATAAAGCCATAAAAGCTAAAACTAATTTATATTCAAAGGCGTTTAGAAAACACTTTGGAGATTGGCTTAGCGATAGTATCAGTAAGGATAAAATTGATATTAATGGAGAGCCTATACTTCCTTTCGGAGAGTCGTTAGAAAAAGCAAAGGCTTCTGCTTCGCTTAGGTCAAAGATTGGTATACAGAATAAATTTAAAAGAACTAATGTATATTCTACTTTCGGCGAATCTATATCAAGTGCTTTATAGAGTGGTAAAGAATAGTCTAGTAAAGACATTGTCTCAAGATTCTCGTAGTTGAGATTATTCTCTCCGTAGAACGAAAAGCTTGCAGAAGTTTTATAGCGCCATGAAATACCTACTGTATTCAAAAATCACGAAGATGGTAGCTTAATGAAGACTTATACAGTAGATGGTAAAAGTGCAATATCTATTGACCCATAGCTAGCTAACAATGTATCTAATCAGTATTTGGCTGATACATATCTTCATGAGATAATACATGCTATAACAACAGATCCTATAAACAACGCAAAAACTAAGGAAGATATTAAATTCCGAGATTAGAACAGAAAGGTATTCGATATATTTAACAAGTTATTTCCAAAGGAGTTATTTAGCAGAATGGATATGTCTGGTCTTTACTATTGTCTTGAAAACGAAAAAGAGTTTGCTTCTGAATTCGCTACAAGGCAAGATGTAAGAAACATGTTATATCAAAGAGCTATTCTTGAAGATAAAAAGAATAATAAAGCCCCTATTCTTGCATTAAAGAACCTTGTAAACAGTCTATCTAGATTACTAGTAAATAGCAATGTATTTAATACGAATAAAGACCAATTGAAGTTGTATTAGGGCATTGCGGCGTCTTATCTGTTTAATAGACCTATTCTTAAATTTGAAGGCTTATAGGCGTCTAAAATAATATAGGAGGTATATAAATCTTTGGACAATTCTGTACTATCTAACGATTAGATGTAGTAGACTAGAGAAGATTTGATTAGAGCTACTAATTATGCAGAAACTAATAATTCTATGCGAGTTGATAGAATTAACGATACTAATCTTGGTCTTAATACGAAAGACTCGGAAGAAGTGGCATAGAAAAGAATAGAAGAAATGTGTAATAATATAGCTACCGCCTTATCAAAGAGACAGGCTGCTATTAAAGTATCTTAGCTTCCAGAAGAGTATAAGAGTGAGAATATAGAAATACTTAGGTCTCAAGTTTAGTCTTTTAAAGACCGACTTGGAGGAACGTTTTATTCAATAGCTAGTCTTGTACAATAGATTGCACCATAGCTTCTTGTTGATTCAAAAAAGATACACAAGATAAGACAAGATAATATGACTATAAGCGATGCTGAGTACATGTTCTTGACACACGATAACTTTGGTACATATTAGAAGATTTTATCAGAGATCAACAGTGCTCTTAATTCTCCTACTGTAATAGATTTGCTCATAAGGGAATTATAGGACAAACCACAATAGGATAGAGCTACTTCTAACGATATACAAAGAATAATCTAGATTGTACAAAGTTCAGAAGCTGTAGCAGCAGATGCCACATCTCTTATGTCTGAGATTCTTGTCAATAATATGAAGAAAAGATTTGCATAGATAGGTAATGATGTCCATTCTCCTACAATAGCAGATTATATTAATCACCTTAAGACTATAGGATATGATACAAACTGGTTCTACACTACTGTAGGTTCTATGGATTCTGCAAAAGACGAAGCTTTAAGAGCAATGGCTTATCTTATAGATAAGGCTACTCATAAAGCTGATAGAGATACCCATGACAGAGTCATAGAACTTATGTAGCTTAAAGAATAGCTTAAGTTTGGCGAAAGTATTCTTGATCTTTATGAGGTTGATGGTAATGGGTTTACTACAGGTTACTTGGTAAGAAACTTGAATTATGGTAAATTTTTCAGAAAGAGATAGGAGTTCATGGAAAAGCTTAATCTCAAATACGGATTAGATCCATCTAATAGAGAATAGCCAAAAGGCGATGATGGTGTAAAATGGAGCAAAGAAGTAAACGATTGGTTAAGCAAAAACTGTCATAGAAAATACAAAAAAGAATACTATGAAGCATTTTCTAATCTTTCTGCCGATACTATGAGAGCACGCGATTCTATTCAGATATAGATTAAAGCCATAAAGTCGAGATGTAAAGACGAGTTTGGAAATTATCATTTTGATAGACTTACAGATTCTGAATGGAATACACTTAGAGGATTATATATACAAAAGAAACAGTTAGCTTCCGACTACGATGTAAATGGAGAGCTTAAGATAGAAGGTACTCCAGAGTACCGTATAGCCAAGGAACTTTAGAAATTGAACGAGACTCTTTTTAATTCTTCTGATAAAGTTAAGAAGGACACAAAGAGATGGCAGGCTGACAGAGATAAGATTATCTAGGAATGCGGCGGTCTTGAAGAAATGGCTAAAGGTGAAGATGGTAATTTCGATTTCGACAAACTTAGAAAATGGGACTCAAGAAATAGTAAAACTAGACTTAAGGTAAATGAAGAGACAGGTAAAGCATTACTTTGGGAAACTATTGACAATGAAGCAGAGAAGCCTGTATATGCAATAATTGTAGATGGAGTTAGCGACCATGGAGCTAGATATGAAGAATTGTAGCAACAGAAGTACAACATATTGTCTACATACAGAGATTACAATACCGGTGATATAAACCCTTCTAAATTATAGAAGTCTATACAGAATAAAATACAAGAAATAGACAAAGAGTTAGCCAAGATTAGAAAGCAGGCTGTAAGAGAGGATAAAGATTTAAAGAAGCTTTCTAAAAATCGTGCAAAAATTTTTAGGAAATATGCTAAGTCTTCACTGACTGACGTGTATAAAGAAATGCGTAGATTAGCAGTTCTTAGAGATAAAGACGAGCCAGGCTATCTTGATACATTCGAAAGAAATACAGGTAGACTTGTGGAAGATGTAGAAGGAGAAATATCATGGTAGGCTAAACCTTGGTTTAGAAAAGTTGTAGCAAAATAGGCTTACTATGACAGGTTTATGGAGGTTCTGCCAGGAGATGGTTATCTCAACTCTGATGAGAATAACGATTTACTTGATAAAGATTTCGATGAGAGTTACGGATAGGCATTTGTACCAAAAAAGGAATTGTACGACAATTCTAAGCAGTATAATAAGATTATGAAATCTAAGACTCTTAAAGCTCTTTATGATAAGACGTATCAAACAATTAAAGAGTCTAACGAATTGTAGACAAATAGAAACTATGTAGACAATTATCTTCTTCCATAGATAACTGGCTCATTCTTTAAATACCTTAAAAAGCATAGCGGTAAATGGAGAATGGCTTGGGACTTTATTAAAACTGGTAATGTAGACCCATCTTCTTCCGGAGGCGCCCTTAGAGAATATTTTAAAGATACCGTTGGTATCGGAGAGAAAGGATGGGAACAAGATGGTACATACGGATAGTTTATTGATTAGGCATTGTCTGACTAGGATTAGTTTGGAGATATTATTAACTCAAAAGACCCTACATTCGGTAGTGAAATAAGTGGAGAACGTCCAGATGGTAGACAGCTTAATATGATACCATAGTACTACACCAGAAGACTTAAGGACACATCATAGCTCTCATCTGATTTAATTGGTATACTTGGAGAGTACTATAACTAGTCTCAGAAGTATAAGAACAAGAAATAGATAGAAGCTACATGTGAATCTATGGTCGATATGATTGAGAATAGAAATCATGAAAAGGTATCAATTACTGGTAGTATAGGCAATCTTAAGAGAACTACTAGAAATGTTACCGGAAAGTCTTCTAATACGTATAAGGCTGCTAGAAAATTCTTGGATATGAACCTATATAATATACGCTCGTCAAGAATGTAGGTTAATATATTCGGTAGGTAGGTTAATATGGGTAAGGTGGCTTAGTTATTCAGAGCTGCTACAACACTTGTAAACCTTGGCTGTAATATAGCTGTGGCTGGAACTGGTTTTACTACAGCTATATGGGCGCATATTGTAAATTCTATAGTTGGATAGAAATATAGTTTTTCGGACGCTTGCGCTGCCACTAGGTTTGTCTTACATCATTTAGTTGAAAATGGTATGGGCGCAAAATATATAGAAGATCACAATTCTAAAGACCTATTGATGCTTATAATGGAGCATTTTAATGTAGCAAGTCAGCTTGAGAGAAAAATGAAGGATTCAAATAGAAACAAGTTCATAAATGCCATAACTCATAACTGGGCATTCGGCGGACTTACTATGTTTGATTTTTGCGCTAAGGCTCCTATAGCTATTTCTACTATAATGTCTTACAGATATTACAATGGAGAGTTTACAACCAAGGATGACGTTATAATGAATAATATCCTTAATCCAGAAGAAGCTAAAAAGCAGATTAAAGAGTGGAAGAAAGGAAAAAGCTTGCTGTCTATTATGAAAGAAGAAAATGGTAAGCTTACTGTAGATAGGCAGTATTACAAATAGTATAAACAGATAGAAGACGTACTCCATTTTAGAATTGAGAGATATGCGGAAAACGCAGATGGTATGGCTACCGAGTCACAAAAAGCTGCCATTACAACAAATGCATTAGGTGCTGCAGTTTTAGTTCACAGACAATATTTCCCTCTTATGCTTCAAGAGAGATTCGGTGATACCGTGTGGGATGATTCTACTCAGCAGTTTAAAGGTGGTTCATTTAGGTCTGGATTACAATTACTTAATGTGTTGTCTAAAGGATATTCTGATGAAGTAAACCTCTAGAACTTCTAGGTGAACAGAAAGAAATCAATCTTAACTGGTCTTGCAGCAGGTGCTGCATTAGGTTCATTCTTGCCTATTGTAGGTCCTATGGCTGGTGTTGCTATAGGTTCTGCCATTGGTGCATTATTGGGCGCTAGAGCGAAAAACTCTAGGTCTTTACAGAGATATTTGTACGACGATTCATCAGAAAGCTAGGCTAGATTGTGCAGATTTAGACGTCAGCAATTAAAACGTCTTGCAACTGAAATTGCTTTATATAAATTAGTTGTTTGCCCTGCTGTTGCCTTAATATGTGCATATGCGGATTCTGACGATGATAATAAATTAATGCAGCTACTTGCATATATTGCCGTACGTACAAAATGGGAGGTATTTACTCCTTATCGTTTCGATGATGCATTAAATAACTTTAAGACAGTATCAGCCCAAACTGGTACTTTGGATGCTATTTAGAGCGTTGCCAAATCCGTTCCGGAATACGCATTATATTCCATTATGCCTCGAGGATCGCTATTGGATACTTTCCTAGGTGGCTCCATTAACGATTATGATCCAAGTATATAGCGAGGTATTTACTCTGATTACAATATTCCATTTACAGATACTGAATGGAATAAAGCTTCAAGAGACATGTTTAAAGCAACACCATTTCATCATGCTTATGAACAAATCCTTGACTCAAAGAGTAAAAGAAGCTATTACGAAAATCAAATCATTCAAAATAAATCTTCAGATGACCAATTATACAATTGGGCTTTAGATAAATTTAATAAATAAAAAAGACCCCGACTGCTCTCACGAGTGGCCGGGGTTTATTTATTCACTAATTCAAAACTTCTGGGGAATAGTATCCCCAGTATATTGCGTTATCAACTACATTCTGCTTTGTTAGAATATCAAATCCACCTTGTTCTATACAAGATACTTCAGCCTTCTTTGCTTTCGGTATTTCGTACAAAACTTCAAGAAGAACTTTACTATTAGATTCTACATCAACCTTAGAGTCAAAATAATATTCACTCTCAGATTGTTTGTATATCCAATAACGTTGTGCAACAGAAATAGGATTATAAAGAAGTCGTATATACTTCTTTTCTCCTACTGTAACTATTTCTGAAGAGTGAAGAGCATTTGTAGTTAGTAATTCCCTATTTGTTATTATATAGGGAACTACAAATATAGAGTTATTTTTAAATTTCTCTTTATTAAACATTCAAAATTGCTGCTTCTAATTCTTCACCTGTAGCGCAATTCTCAAAATCGTCTACGTTAAGTGTATTCTCAAGATTCATAACGTTAAATGTGTTTTCTAACACTTCAACATTCAAAGTTTCGTTTTTCATTTTACTCATAGGTTTAAAGTTTCACTACCGTCTCCAGTATAGTAATCATAGCTATGGTCCCAACTATTTGTTCCCAAATGCCATAAATACGCGATCATGAAATCATGTATTGCTACGTCTCTAGAAGTAACTTGAAACGCAGATAATCTGAATACCCTTATTTCATTGCTACTTGTTGTATCGATAGCTATGATATAGAATTCAAATTCCCATTTATCGATTTCACCATTGCTTAATTCTAATACATTAGATAGATACCAATATACTGCTTTCTGATAAAAACACAATTGCCTACAGTAATCAAATTCTTTCATACTGTCTTCAAAATGCCATAACTTAGCTGTAGTCTTGATATCCATAATTGTACATGTCCTTGTATCGAAGTTAAATGCACAACTATCAAGCAATGATTTACATGCGATAGAAGCATAAGCTCCATGATTCAGTTCGTCTATAACCCAATAGTCCCAGTTTATCTGGAACTCATGATATACATGAATATTGCCATGCTCACCCGCTCTTCGTATCAGTTGTCTTGCTAACTTATGCTCTCCAACATTATGCTGAATCTTCATGAGCTGATCTAAGTCATACTGAGATATAAGTATTTTCTTAGACCTAATAGCTTCGATGTAATCCTTATACTCTACGCTTATTTTAAGCGCCTCTGAGAGGATTTTATCTTCACTCTTGCCAACTATACTATAAGACTTACGATAAGCGTCTGAGAGCTGTTTATTTAGCTCTATTTCGACGGTATTTATTAAGTTTTCACAGAACTTTTGTGCTTGTGCACTCTTAGGCTTATCGCCATCGAACAGAACGTAATCATCCCAGAATTTATCTGGCTGAAGCAGGAACTCATGTATCATGGTTCCTTTACGCAACTGTGGCAAATCTAAGCCTTTCTCTTTACCATCTAACATCCTACGAAAATAGGCTGGCCCCTTATTCAAGAACCAGCCTATAGCACTATTACTAATGCGCGTATTGTCTTCGTAGTATGGAATGTCGTATTCCGGTATTTTGTACTTTGGTGTAATCATTAGCATCCTGAACAACAACAATCACAACAGCAATCATCTGAAGCTAATTTCTTCTTAACATTCTTATGATTGTTCTCTTTGCAAGAACGGGCATGAGGCTTTATAGTACCTTTTGAAGAAAGGTTCATATCCTCAAATAGCTCTTCAAATGTTGTAGTAGGATAATCATTAGCCTCTTTTACAAAAGATGCTATATTATCAAAACTACATACTTCGAAGTTGTCCTTGATAAAATCAGTTAAAGACTTAACTTCTTTCTTGTCGTTAAGCTTGTCATTCAATACCTCCATTATAAGAGATGGAGACATCTCATCAAACTCACGCCAATAGCGGATACGAGAACAACGGTCTATCAGGTACTCTGATATCTCATTGTCATCATTACATGTAAACAAAATCATATGCTTACCCTTGGTATCAGAACCATCCAATACCTGTAACAATACAGAATCGTCATAATCCGCAAGAACTTTATCAAGTTCGTCGAACAAGAAACAAACGCTTGTGTCACCAAGCTTTTCTACAAGATTTCTAAGGATATACGGACGTATGTTTTTGTCTATATTTATAATTGGAAGACCACTCTTATTGGCAATTACCTTAGCCATCACAGTCTTTCCAGAACCCTTTAATCCTGCAAGCATCACACCAGTAAATCCGCTTTCAGACAGATTATAGCTATTAATAACCTTATCTATAAAGCGTTCGTCACGCTGTGTACAATATACCTTAGAAGGTAAAGATAAGCCGCTAGTCTCTTCGAGTGATATTACGTCTGTATAACGGTCTACATCAATACTGTAAACCATTCCTGGAGTTAAATCACACTCAAGACCTTCTGTGTTAAACTTAAAGTTTATGCTCTTACCTACTTTCAAAAATTTCTTTTCCATATTTACTGATATTATAATACTCAAATATTGGTTTTCATCTTTTCTATCATCTCGTCTACCTGGCTTTGGTTACGTACGAGATAACATTTCATTTTACTTCGATGTCGTTTAAGATAATGCTTAAACAATTTCCATCTAAGAGGGAATGAATCTCCCATAAGGCCTTTACATTCTACTACAAACCCATTTCCTATGAAGTCAGGTAGATATGTTAGAGGCCTTATTTTTTCTCCTAAATACTCGAATTTGTCCAGTAATACGAAATGCTTTGGCTCATATTTAACTGGTATTCCAGCTTTCATAAAAGCTTCATAAGTATAGCATTCGAGCTTACTCTTAAAACTGAGACCATACTTATCGACTTTTGTCGCATTCCGTACCCTGCCTTTGGATTTCTTTTTAGATTTCTTGCCTATCATAATAAAAATTCTTTCCCCTTATCTTGGATACAGAAGTTTTATCAAAATAGACAATTTCGCCATCAGTTACTTTTTGTTCACCTCCATGATGGACACACACGCATATACATCCATCTTCACTATAACTATCCCAGATAGTCATCTGCAATTTGTTTGGAAGATAAATACGCATAAATCCACCTTTGTCAAGATGAATTTTCTTAGTCAGCTTCTTTGTAAGCCATTTATGCAATAGAGGAGACATTACTGCACCTCCCAGCACACCTAATAGGCATCCTATTACTACATCAATCATATTTCTGTAACGTTTTTGTTAACCAGTCTTTCATGGTGCTAAATCCGTTGTCACGAACAGCATCTGATAGATCTTTGGCTTTAAATTTCTTATTAATGAAAAAAGCATCTATTTTGTATTGTTTACTATATTGTCTAGCCTTAAGCATACCGGTTTGATCTCTATCATACAGTATAACTATATGTTTCCATTTAGAACGTAGAGATCTGAGTATATCTTCAGGTATAAACACAGTTTCACTAGCAGCAGCTATTGCATTAAAACCCATCTCGTAGCAACACATCACATCTTTCAGTGATTTTGTTATTATGAGTAGGTCGCCTCCTTCCTTAGGCAATTCGGATAATCCCTGTACGTGCCGATTCGTCAGATTGGTACGCCATTTAGTAAACTTGGAAGCAAGTGGACGATAAATCTTAAACTTATCATACACTTTATATGCATACATAGGACTATTCTCTTTGTAGATACTTCGGACGATACTATTACAAAGAAAGTATTTAATGCTGAACACATTGAACTTTTTTAGGGTATCAATATGTATCCCGAACTGTTTCCAGTACTGTTTGTCTACATTGGTAAACGGCTGTCGAACTATTCCAATATCGGTATCTCCTTTCGGTTTATCGTACGTATTTGTCCTTACGATTGTATTAGGATTTATTCTGCGTACGATTCTCAATAATTCTCGTTCAAGTTCTTCTCTAGTCGTTATACCTTTGTATTCTTTTAGAAACTTCAAAGAGTTTCCGCATTCTCCGGTTCCAAGATCTTTCCATAATAACCCTCCTGTTTTAGAATGAAATATTCCAAATGAAGGATTCTTGTCTCCAGACCTTAAAGGACTATTCATAAGTTTTCCAACTTTGAATTGCCCTAAACAATACGTATAGATGTCTAAATCATTCACTTTGTCCAAGATGTCCCTCAAGGACATAGTGATTGCTGTTCTAGTACTATACATAACTTATAAGTTAGGGGCTAGGTGCGGATTCGAACCGCTTCCTTGCAAGGATCCAATCTAGCCATATAGTGGAAAGTATCGGATTCGAACCGATAAGCAGGGTAGTGTTTCTTTTAAGCTTGCACACATTCCAATCTATCAACGCCCTTGTTTTACCATTAGACTAACTTCCCTAAAAATGAGCAGTTTAATGACATGCTCAGGTCTACGTTGACGGACGTATAGCAGTTTACGGAGATGCTAAGCTCGGACTTTAGGTTATTCAAACCCGCACTTACGTAGCGTACACGCGTATGAAATCTGATGCCAGGTAAGCTGTGCATCATAGATAATATCGGCCTTCACAGGCGGACAGAGCTATTACTTTCACAAGCTGTAACTCTTCTTATCATCAGAAATGGGTGGCTCTGTAGGGATTCGAACCCTACTGGACTTTTTGTCTATATAACAAAACTTATAGCAAAATAAATATATCGATTAAAACGTCATTTAGAGCAGTTTTCGCATATGTCCATGCTTGTGTCTCACGACACCCTGCGAGCCTTATTGGAGGCATTTCACCTCCAAAGGGTAACTGAATTACCTAGCTCCACCAACGCCCTTTCATGGCAGTATTACCTCCCTGGGGCGTATCCACTTGCTGTATAGTTTGACACTCCTGCTATGTAAACGGTATAAGAACCATTTACCGGATTTCATACAATCAAGTAGTATTTCTATTTCTTCAGGCGTAAACCCCTTAAAAGGGAAGATCAGATGCGCCTGCTGCATCCGCAGTTTCCGGAGTAACGGTTGGTGGTACGTTAAGCGGATCGTTGTTCTCCCTATCGGCAACAACTGGTCGCTCCATAAGATCGTTCTTAAAGAGCTTAATCTGCGAATCTGTATTAGACATGTCTTCAACGAAGATTCCGAGCTTACTTACTTGAGTATAACCCTTCTTGTCGTAAATAACCTTCAAACGGAGCTTTTTCTTAGTAGCAATCATAGGATCAAGCATCTGCTTTGTCCAGTCAATCATCTCCTTGAATGTAGAAAGCTCTGCATCTGGTCTCTGTGGGTAGAAACAATCAAGAATCTGACAAACTCGTCCAAACTGAGCGTTATCACGCTTCTGCAAGTCTTCGTCTGTCTTAATATACATTCCCTTTGTGTTCTTCCACTCTGTCATAGTAGCTGTCTGACCATCCTCATTCTCAAATACGATCTCGAGGAAATCGAGACCCTGAGGAGACTTGTTACAGTTTACCTCTTTAAAAGTGACGTTCTGGTTGATGCCTACTGGCATATAACTACTATTACTAAATTCTTCGTTGCTTGTTGTGGCTGTCTTTGTACTAAACATAATCTCTATTATTTTAATATACGTAATGCTAACATATCAAGTTTATTCTCAGCATAGTATGCTGCGGACCGAATAGACCGATATATCAATTTACTTAAATATTCTATCCCAATGTGTTGTAAGTGTCCCATCTTCATTACCTTCTGCAATGACAATATCCTTTCCGGCTATGTGTCTTGCACGAGCCTCCATAATGGTATCAGAGACACCACCTTTGAAGGATATATGTGTTTCATTTCCTTTGCGATATACGTAACCAACCGCATCGGCTAATCCACACACAATTTTACTCAGTTTGCCAACTAAGTCGAGCTCTTTTGCAGAAACTTCGACACCGTCCTTTTCAGTTACGGTATCTTTAACGTGACCTACAAGAATAAATTCGTCACACAAATCTCGGAACATATCAACTACCTTCTTTACTGCGTCTCTAAGATACTTATAACCTGCACCGTTAGGTAAAGTTGTTACGTCTGTGCCGTCCCATTTTTTCCCAAGTGGCGTTTGGCGATAAAGTGTACAAGCATAGCTCATACAAATATCTTCGAGTCGTGTAGCATTGTCAATAGTGATATGCTTATAGAAATTATGACCTACTTCTTTATTCTTGGCACGAATGGCACTTGCTGCTTCTCCTAAATCATTGATCGTACGACACTGGATGGCCATCGCATCAACGAAGACAGAGCCTCCCTCAAGGTCTATGATAAGGTTATTATCCAGCTGTGCAAGACAAGATGTCTTACCAGCCTTTGGAAGACCATAGAGTATAAGATATCTAGGATTTTCAGAAACTGCAGGAATTTTACTAGTAGGTAATGTTAAACTCATGATACAATGATACTAAAAGTTTTAATTAAAGCTTAATGTTAATACTAATGATTGTCTTCTTAATCTCTGGACTAAGTGAAGAGATAAAGTTGTAATCACTAAAATCAGAGTAACTATAAATGTCGGTACCAATCTGAATCTCATCATTGTAGAAAATGATAGGGAGACCATTCTCAAGACGGTAAATCTTACCGAGCTTAATACCCTTCATAATACTCTTCTTCTTGCCATAGTTAGCAAGGATGTTACAAGCCTTTGCGAACAAAGTGTCGCCCTTCAGAGGCTTGTAGATATAAGTATGATCCAACTCGTCGAACATAGCATCAATCAGATCGTCATCCTCCTTCTTTGTGTTAAACAAATAAGAGTTGTTCTTCTTTACAGTAGAAAGAATAATATCATCGAGAATCTGAGAATAAATGTTACCATTGTTAGTGTTCTTAATGTTGTTGTCAGTAAACTTAATATCGTATGTTGTCATAATTCAGCCTAAATTTTAATTGCTTAACTTTCTATCAAGTTGTTATATGCTAAGTCATTCTGGAATTCAAGTATGCAGGGCTTTCCCGCGTCTCGATTCTTCAAGATGTGTAAATACACCTTATTCTGAGTAGGTAAATGGCTCGGGCCATATTCTTGTATTCCAAGAATTTCAGGCCTATGAATAACTATAACATAATCGCTAGCTTGAAATAAAGCGTCAGCAGATGAAATGTCGCTTCTCATAGGATAATGCGACAAAGGATTGTTTATTCTTTCTGGTGATTCAATATTTCTATTCATCTGTGCTAGTTGTAACACCGATGTCATAGGATACTTTTTCGCACTTATGAAGACTCTTTCGAGTTCCTGCATGGTTTCTATAACGCTGCCTATAGGCTTCGTCAATAGAGCATGGTCATACATTATCACAAAGTGCTTATCGGTACCCTTTATATATGTATTATAGAAATACTTAATAATGTCTTCTGCTTCCTTGGGAGTTGTAGGATTATCTACAAACCATATAGGATACTCCTTTAGTTGATTAGATACTGAGATGACTTTTCTGAAGGTATCGTCATCCAGGTCCGTTTCCGAACTATACAGAGTCGAAGTCGTTTTCCTAAGCTTACTAGAAAGCGTTCTTCCAACCTGCCTAAATCCAACCATCTCTAACGAGAAAATCAGAATCACTATTTCTTCACCAGGATTCAAATCAATAATATCAGTTGAGATCTCATTAGCGAATGAGCTCTTTCCACTTCCTGAAATACCAGCTATGGTATAAACGGTATTAGGTTCAATACCTCCCATACACTGCTTATTAAACTTAGCCCATCTAGTCTTTAGAGATGTTATAGAGTGATCTCTACGACCAGATATGTAGTTTATCGCCTCTTGGGCTACAACTGACATTGGTCGTATAAGATTAGATAAGTTCTGTTCCATAAGTCGATTCCTCAATTTTAGAGTTGTCTTGCATTTCTTCCTCAGATTCTTCCCACTGATGGTCTACGAGCCATCTCCACATCGTCTTCATATAACTTAGTTTACCCTCGTTAGTCTTTTTCTTCATTTCGAAGTCAAGACACTGAATAAGATGCTGAGCCATAGCTTCGCTTTGACCTACATAAACATTAAATAAATGTCTACATTTGTTAACGTTGGCTCTCAGATAGTTTTTAGTACCATCTGGTCGTAGAACGTATATTGGGTACATCTCATAAAACAGATCGAAATAGTCCTTTTTTGGGCGAACTATATTATTGAGCGTGTCTGTTGCATGATATGTAATTGACTTACCTCTCTCTATCGAGGTAATAAGTCCCTGAGAAATTAAGTTTGATATTTCTTCGTCGCTAACTAGGCTGACAATTTTGCGGACGTCTTGATTATAAGTTTTTTGATTCTTATCCAATACCAAACTTAGGAATATTAATTGATTTGAATTCAGTCCTGGAATGTCCAGGAGTTTTGTGTTTAGTTCAATAATCATCTTATATACGTTGATAAACGATTAATCATCGAATATTGTCAACTGGCGGTTAACAAACTCACTAGCTATCTTTTTTGCTTTGCTAATGTAGTACTGGTAATCCAGGTGACGTTTATCTATTGGTGTGGCATCTATCTTATTAAGAAGTCGGACTCCGTATTCTGTTATTCTTGTTTCAGAACGACTTTCGTACATTTTGTCCTTAACTCGTATAAGATAATAGCCACTACTTGATGCGTAATATCTATTAATACGTTGGATCTGTTTTCCTCCATATTCAACTTTTGATTCCTTGTTTACGCTTTGTGACATCAAGAAATCACGGATATCTTTATCCTTCTTAATAAACTTGTCTATCGGTTCATTGTTCAAAAAATAGTTTATCACAGCTTTGGAGATAACAACTGGTGTCATGCTGTTGCTAAGACCAATTTCTGTGATAAACCTGCCTTTCTTTTCTATCAGTCTTGGATCTCCAGATTGGGAATATCCTTTGCGAACACCAAAGTAATTGTTCACGTCGTACTGATAAAACGACTCGTAATCATCGGATTCGAATGTCAACTGGGTTAATTGCTCAACCTCCTTAATCGCATCGGCTATTGCGAAGCGGGCGGATTTGTCGGCAATGTAGACGACACCATCTGTATTGACTTGTACAATCTTACAATTCAATGCTAGAAGCCTGTCCACCAACATAAGTAGTATAAGTTGCCCATTTATACGTATCTTATATACGTTAAGTGGATCATAAGCCCAGTTACTTTCTTGTTGCATCTTTCCTGTAAGAGCATTAAGAGCCTGTTTAAATGCCTTAGACTTTAATAACTCTCCATTACGTTTGGCAGCCAAGCGCTCCTTGTATAGAGCGCTGTACACATTCCAAAAATCTTCTCCTAAGTGAACCGGAAGCCAATGGTTTATAATGGCTAACGAAGGATACATAGACGTAACGTCGGAGTGTCCTATAAACTGTTCAGCTGTAGGTTTGTAGACTCTAGGCTCGTTGATAGTGTGTATACCACCTTCGCCTATAGAGTAGCAAATGTTTGAGAGAACGAACTTCTTCTCATAGTTTTCTTGTTTCTTATCAGACTTACTTGCATTGCAAGTAGCATTCTTTACATCCAATAAGACTTCTTTCAACTTTGGGTTAGAATATTGTATAAATGGGAGTATAATGTCACCTAGACGAATGTTTCCGACTTTTCGAGTACGAGTTTTTAATTCGTCTTTTGTAGTTTTGGCAATATCCAGAGTTTTTCTCAAGAGTACTTCTTCTCCAAATCGTACACCACTCATCGACAGTGCATCAAACCCCCATTCTTTTTCCACTTCAAGACGTAGTTCTACATCTTCTTTTACTTTGTTAAGCAAAGTCTCAGTAGCTTCTACGTCGTTCACGTTATACTCTATCATAGCGTCAATGTCGCATTCCTGGATCTGCAGATCAAAGCTTCCTTCATACTCTTGTACATTTGGCATATGTAAGAGTATTTCTATTTCTTTTAAGCTTTTCTGCTGTTTGGCGCTATAGAGCATCATCATAAGATCAAATGAATAGAAGTAGTTTGAATACTTATACACTTTAATCTTATCAATATTTCCTGTTTTTTCCGAACTTATTATTTCTTTACTAAGATAATAGAGAGAACTACAAATTCTCGAGTATCCTAGTCGCTTCATTCTACTGCAGAAATGTATAATGTAACTTATGATTATGTCATCATAATGCTTATTGTTATAGCCGCACATTATATGATCAGTTCTGTTGGTGTAGAAGAAGTCAACTAGTTCTTCTAGTTGATTTTTACGACAGGATATCTCGAATTTATATAGTTTATGACTCTCTGAATCTTTACAAGTACAATGAAAACAGTTTGGAAAAACTTCTATGTCATATAGAACTACTGGTCTTTCCTTTACTATCATAGTTCCCTAGTGAGGGTTTGCACCTCGCAGTCATATCCTTTCGGAGCACACTAGGGTGACCAGTGGTGTCCTGGTCGGTTTTGAAGAAGTTACGCCTTAAGCTGCCATTCGCATTTTATTTGCGTTTGGCAGCAAGATACGTCCTGTCTTCTTGCGATGGTCTTTAAGGTTTGTACAAACAAGATTACTGCGTTTTGCCTTTACCTTATTTGTTTCCTTATAAGCCGCTTTCATGACTTTGCTACTTTTTGGAAGATAATTTACTCCTCCATACTTGGTAGTTTCGCCATTGTCTTTTATCTGAGCAACTTCCTGCTCAGAGAACTTGTCATCCGAATGCTGGAATCGTCCAACAAGTTGTAATTTGTCATATTTAGCGACAACTAAGTCTCTAATATGTTCTTCTGCAGCATTCTTTTCTGCTTCCCAAACTGGGAACTGCTGCGCATAGAACAAGTCGTCTTTCTTAACCGGGCATGGGTGCTTTCGTTCCCATTTCTGCAACTTGTGTTGAACATACCCTTCCATGAGCTCGGTATGGTTAAGCTTCGTAACCTTTCTGCGAGATTCAATTTTGATCGAATCACGCTTGAGCAGTATAAACCAAGGTTTCTTCCGGGAAAAACCATGGATATTGTGTTCTTTACAGAACTTAGAAGTAGTCCCATGAGACTTATTAAAGTCTTTAAGCCACTTCTCTTTGATGTCACGATATTTTTCAACATAATCGTCCAAATATTGATTATTCTGGGTATTCATAACGTTGCCTCCTATGATTAAGCTGCTTGTTTAACTGACTTTTGTTTAATTTCTTTAACCTGTGTAGGCTTCTTGTTTACAGCTTTAGCCTTAACTTTGAGCCCACGACGAAGCTTACGTCCTTCGGCCTTAGAGCCGTGACGGAAATTATAAGTGTTCTTCTCAAGAGTCTCCTTAGCCTTCTTTTTTGCTCTACGGAGATTGTAGAAGTTAACACTGGCGTTCTTTGAGCACTCGATAGTATGAGGATCACCTCCCTTCTTATGCTTGTTGTGATTGCCTGACATATCTATGCCAGCCTCCTCGAATGGAGACTTGCTATCAGAACAATACTGATAGAATGTAGCATTACCTACGAGGTCACGCAGTTTTGCTACTACGCTTGCTGGCACATCCTTAAAGAATGCTGTAGAGTTAGTAATGCATGCAGACTTAATGCCGCAATCCTTTACCAGCTTCTCGAGCTCCTTCTTTTTCTTCAGAACAGAATCACATACAACTGTAATATTGTATACAGTGGCGTTGTCCCACTGCTTCTTTGCGATGTCTATCACCTTCTTGGTATCGGCATCATTGAGATGCATTCGCTTGCATCGACGGGTAATTGATGCGATATGACGAGCCATAGAGACGTTACGACGCTCTTCCTGCTTCTTCAAACGGTCCTCCAGAGTGATTTTAACAGGCTCTGAAGCCTTTTCCTTCTTGGAGTCGATCAGTTTATCCATAATGCTCTTTTTGTGTGCCTTGCGGGCCTCTATGCGAGCTTTAGAAGCGGCATATTTAGCCTCCTCATGAGCTTTCTTTTCAGCCTTCTTCTTTGCTTTAGCATCGTCTTTTGCTGCAGCAATTTCTGTATTTTTTACAGCAGCCTTAGACTCTTCCTTCTTAGCTGCCTCAGTCTTAACTGGTGTAGTTCCTATCTTAGCCTGAACCTTCTTGAGGTTCTTCTTATTATTCTTCTTTGACATGATTTTGATAATTTAATGTGTTAATAATGTTATTTTTAAGGCAAGGGATTCCTTATTGTGGTTCGTGTAAGCCTCGATCTTACTCCTTTCGGCGACCCTTATATTTGTCTCGAACCTATAGCGTTTAAGCTGCTAGATCCATTTCGAACTTATCAGCAATAGTATCCTTAATCTCAATAGAAGTCTCATTGTTAAACTTCTCGAGATTAGCGTCAAACTTATTTGCTAGTAGTTGCTGATCATGGATAAGCTGAGCAATCTTAGCTGATGAGAATATCTCACGCTTAGGCATAGCCTTCAATCCCTTCTTTGCCTTAGTTGATGGATCAAGTGTTTTGATCATCTTAAGTTGTGATATTGCCTCCTTTGCCTCGCATGCTGCGAAAATACTATAGTTATTTGTCTTCTTAAAATCCTCGTAAGAGAATGTAGTTGTACCTGTATTAAGAGCTACCAAAATACCCTTAATCATAATACGCTTCTCACTAAGCTGTACAATCTGGTTATACAAGCTCTTGAGATCTAAGCCAGAACCCTGCTTTGCTGCAATTGCCTTCTTAGACATGAGGTTCTCTGCTCGAATAATTCGCCAATACTTATTGATAGTGATATCAATGTTCTTACGAATTGTGATGATGTTTGCTGAGTTCAATTTAATTGATTTCTTATTCATATAGTTTGATTAAAATTAAACAATTTACCTGAATCAGCCATTTACCTAGTTCCTATATTACATATAACTGTAATAAAGAATAAAAGACATCCATTGGCAATCCTGCCCCGCAGGGCGGATTACCTATTCTCCGCAGAGAACGTTTAAGGATGCCTTTTAATATAAACTAATAATATCGTCTTTGTATTTCGTTATAAACAATAACGGCAACACCATGCATGAATGTGTACTCTTCTGCTCGCAGTTCATACACCATTCCCGCAGGAATGTTTCTGTTTATGGCATTACTCGTTTAGCGTTTACAATTCCGTACTCCAACTCAATCATTGGTTTACCTATGCGGTCTTTAACATGCAAAATTTCTTTACGACCGTTGATATTGATAACAATTTTATCAGGATACTCTTGCTGAGCGTTAAGCCTTGGCCCTGACACCCGGGACCCCGCAGGGTCCGCTCCTACGCCATCAGCAATGCTAGAATTCTGACATACTTTTGTCGCAACATCATACAGTCGTTCTACGACCCAGTTAAAGTTTTTGTCTTTAACTCCTTTCATCACAATTTCTTGTGATAGTCCTTCCATAATAGCTTTTTGGTTAAGCCCTGTAGAAAGACTCACTAGTGCATCCCATACCTTGAGAGCAAAACTCTCAAATGGTAAGGTTTGCTCGCAGCCGATTATCTTGTTCCAAAAATGGAATCTGGTTAAACCGAGAGTAATACTACCATCATCGTTAATGGTATAGATTTTGTATTTCTCCGTATGGTCCAACTTTTCATAAACGGCTGCTTTAATCTTTGGTTCGGAGAGCATTACTTCAATAAGCTTAACGCTCTTCTCAGTTAAAACAGCCTCCATGAATCCTACGCGATCTTATCAGCTGGTTTTGACTCTGCCTTCTGGCGCTCGTAATCAGCAATGATCTTCTCATTTGCTGAAATGGCAGATACACACTGTGCCTTAGCCTTCTGCAACTGCTCGATCATGGCATCAAGACGAGCTATCTCACCACGGTTGAGATCGTTAAGAATACCACCCAAATCCTTAGGATCTGAGAACACAGCCTTAGAATTCTTGTCCTTGAGAGCGTTCTGGACAGCCTCTTCAGTGGTCTCGCCAAACTTGGTGCTATTCTCACCGAGAGGAATATCGATCTGGTTGTCGGTGCCCTCATTGAGACGGCAAACGACATCACCGATTGCGTTCTGTTTTGTTGCCATAGACTCAATCGTGATATAGCCGATCGAGAAACGACGAGGCGAACGATTGAGTACAAGGTTTACATTGGAGCTCTGCTTAGCCTGCTCCAAAACCTTGTCATGGTCTGGGTTAAACAAACGGATCTGAGGAGTAAATACGTCCTGACCAAACATTTTTGCACCGAGCATGCTCAGTGGGGTACGATTTAATTTAATTGTAGTTTCCACGATGTTTACATTAATTTCTGACATAATCATATCCTTTTTGATATCGTTATTGATTAACTAACGATATGATTGAAAAATATGGTGTATTTTGGCTACACCTTTGCCGTTGTTTATTGAATAAAGCAACGCTGATACGAAGATACTCGGTTACTACTTTGCTTACTTAGTTTCCTAAAGGAAGTTCTACTATTGTAGACGCTTTATCTAGACTTAGCTGCACTCTCCCTACTACAACAATAGGGTAGTAGGCTTGCAGCAGGAATTGCATACGTATGATGCAATTAGCATTTACTGGTTTATCCAGGCCCATCGTCTAAAGCTTTGAATGCTTCCTTTGCATAATCAAATGCTGAACTGTTTTCTGCTATTTTGTTCACGTTTTTTCTAACTTAACTATTCTAATCTTCGTTGGTGAAATTTTGCAGAGCAACTAACACTCATAGAATCTTAGAATTCTTATAACCCACGAAAATATGTAGAATCTCGGTCGTATTTCCCTTACTATACTTACAAGTCTTTCTACAGGTTGTCGATTAAACGCAGATTTCCTCAGCTAATAAGTTTTACAAGCGCCTAACTTATCGGAATGGCTCCTTACTGCGGTACTCGGCTTATGGCATGTACCCAGCGGTTGGTTATCGGAATGTCTCAAGATCAAACCCATCACAGACTTTACGGCTTTTTGTATCTTTGCTGATATTTGCAATTTTTCTGTACCGGTATTACTACCTCCTATTTATAGTGCACGAATATTGGGAATTCAACCCATACATTTCATCTTGTCACCCACTTATAACGTAATATACATGTATAGAGACAGTATACACATATAATATACACAGTCGTTTTACAACATAGATATAAGCTGCCCATCAATTTCCTGTATTGCTTCGAACCTTTATGTTTACATATACTGTTGCGCAGCATACTTTAGCATGGTTGGCATATCGGTTGGCACTCGATTTCTTCACCTCAAGCCCTTACTTACAACGTAAGACACACTCTATGAAGGGACATCAATTTTTTGTTAAACATGTTATCTTTTAAACTTTCTAGATTTTCATAATCTATATCTTTTGCATACAGCATACGCATACATAATATACCAGCTTACTACTCTGTAGAGACTATATAATATTGTATGTCATAGTGCAAATAAACTATTAGTCTAGATCGTTTTGGATGAAAGTGGAGGTCAAATGGTCCTGGATGGACATATCTCGAATCAACTTTCTACCTGCTTTGCTATTTCTTATTCTAGGATAGCCTCCATCAATTTTCTTTGACTGTAACGGAGTCATCGATCATAGTCTCATGAACGATTTAATTTTCATGGAAATTGGCTGTACATTCGGATTGCCTAACACCCTAATAATACAACTGGAATAGATTTTCACCGCGATCTTCACCCGCGTACGATACTCCCGTAGAGCTTCGATTAAGGGGCTGCCCAACCCTTGCGCTTGTTTTACTTTTATATACCGCATAAACAAGAAAAGCCTGGCGGTCACAATCAGACACTTCTACCCCATCCCTGGCACCCCTTCAACGGAGTTGTACTGAATCGAACAGTAAGGTTTTGGTATAGTCAGCAAACTCATTTAGTTTACTCTGTGTGGTATTACTCCCACAGTATTGATGCAGTTTTTCGGCCTTTATACTAGCTTTGGACACTAGAAACACTACCTACGGCTTAATAATACTTCTATATTGTTTGGGATATCCTCGGTTCTTCCAGCACTATGCACCATACCATGTATGCAATTCTGTTCACCTACTGGGGACCAACATAGTTCGTCTCGTGTAACGTTTGTATATGCTTAGTATTATCACATATAATTACGATACGGTTCAATATGCCCTTCTTGGGACTTATGCGTTTGTAATTACACTGCATCTTTTAAGGTGCATTCAGCCTCATCCAGCTTGTCTCCAGACGGTTCTCACAAGTCCAGCTGTGTAATTATAGGAGCTGATACAACGCTTCTCCTACCTATACCAAACGGTTTCAATGTTTGATACATTTCATCCTACCTTTTGAGTAATCTCGCCCTGCAAGACAGGGTTAACATATTCTTGGATCAAGTTTAAATTGAGTTTTTCTTCTAGCTCCTTCGCGGGGGATGTTCCAGAATAGTACGTAGACTAATGGGATCTACTATATGTACTTACCCAATTATAGTGCATAGGGTTCTTGTGTTTACTTATGCACATTGGAGGCGATTTGAATATAATCACGGAGCTCTCCCTTACGAATGGTAGAGTCGTGATTAGTGGAGTCGACCTTTTCTCCAGGTTCCATAATATACAGAAGTGGTACATACGACGTATCTGTCTTCTTAATTACGGTGCGTTTAACAATTACCTTTGCAGGTAACTGTTTATGGTTACAAGGTACAGTCTTTTCTACCTTAACGGTATCATGAACTGTATCAGGATTAGCACGATTCACTTGACCAAACAAATGGTCCATTGGTTGCTGTACAGTAGATGCTGCTACTGTTTGCACTGTCGTTGGAAGGGGGGCATTCTTAAGGTCGGCAATATTCATGCCGATAGTAAGAAATGCTGCTCCTAACAACGTGATCACTAATTTTTTCATACTTTGATAGTTAAATTATTTGCGTTCACTTTGCCATTGGATGTCAAAGGCTCTTTTAATGCGACCAACTAGTTGTGAACCAGTTCTCTTAATTGGCCGTATTATTTTTTTGCCTTTTCCTTAGCCTTCGCTATACCCTTGGCTTCTTTTTTCTTATCCTCGGCTGCCTTCTTCTCAGCTGCTTCCTTAGCAGCCTTGGCAACAGCCTCTTCCTCAGCCTTGATCTCCTCATCGGTCTTGAACTTCAAGTCGATAATGTTCTCCTTGGCATAACCTACGAGTGGATCAGAAGGATTACGGAACAGATTAGAGATGATACCTGCATACTGCGTAGCGTTATCAAGCATCGAATCAGACTTAACCTTAGCCATCATGTCTGGGGTAACGTCACGATAGTACGCACGCTTAATGGCGATAACAGTCTTCTTTGCAAAGTTGTTACCTTCCAAGAAGTTCTTCTTCAAGTTCTCAACGAACTCGCCTGGAGCCGCAAGAACCGCTGCAGTAGCCTTATCGGCAAATGCAATATTCTTGTTAGCTGCATCAATATGCTCCTTGACGCGATCCTTTTCTGGAAGCGCGTTCTCTGCCTCGAGCAAAGTCTTACCCTTTGAGCGAACATCGTCTGCACCAATGATTACGAGGCACTTTACAGCGTCTGCAATCTGATCATCGGTATACTTGCATACACCGGTGTTCTTATCAGTAGAATGGTCGCGAAGCTCACAGAACGCAGATACAGGAGATCCTGACGTAGCGGTAACGTTGAAGAAGTGAGCACCAATTCCATAAGTAAGCGTTCCGACACGACCTGTAAGCTCAACAATCTTGCGAAACGTATCATGGAAGTTCATGTTCTTGATGTGCTCCATATCGTTCTTTGCAGAAGCGAGAGCTTTCTTAGCGTTCTCCTTGTACTTCTTGTCCTTGGTGTTCTTGAGTGTCTTCTCAGCAGAATCGATAGCACGTTTAGCCTCGATAGAGCGATATGACTTATAGAAGTTCACACATTGCATGATGCTATCCATCAACTTAGAATCACGGTTCATGGCCAAGAAGCCAGACAAAGCTTCCTTGAGCTCTTCTTCGTCCTTGATCTTTGTAGGATCAAAAACCTTTCCTGCTGTTGCAGCACGAGCCTTAGCATCCTTGTCAAGATTCTTTGCAGTCTCTTCGGATACCTGTACAGCTAAAGCTGGAACTTCAACTGCTTCAGCGTCATCTTTTGAAGGCAAGAGCTTTGTGTCATCAAAGCTTACACCAATCTCCTTCAAAGCTTCAGTAAGCTCTGGAAGAGCAGCCTTACGAATTACAACAGCGAAATCGCTTGAGCCATACTTGACCTCGTTACATACGCATACAGCGATGCCGAGGGCGTTAATGTGGTTGATCTTGTCGATAGCTCCCTGTGGGAAGCCAGTGTGCTCAGCAGCCTTCTCATCCAAGAAAAAGCGTTCGTGAGTCATCTTCAACAAATCTACCTGGTGGTTACGGTCCATGCTTGACCCACCTGTTGTTGTGAGCATAGCTGCAGCCTCAACAGCTGCATCTGCATTGTTACCACCATTGTTGTTATTCTGAGCAACTTTTACATTGCCCTTTCCATTCTTTTTTGCCATTTTGATAATGTTTTTAAATGTTATTTACTAAAATTAATTAATACTTTCTGGGCAACTAACTTAAATTCAACTTGTGTCGAATATGAAGTTCGTTTTTAACCAATCTCGTGGAGGTTTAGTGAGCACTTTAATATGCTCTCCTTCACCCAAGTTAAGCGCAGCAACAGTATCTACCACAACTGTATCCTTACCTGCTGGTTTTGTCTCAGCACATGTACCGGCGCCCTCTGAGGGTTCCAAAGCCTGAAATGAGCACGTCGGTGCCAGCATGGGAGTTGCAGAAGATTTAACTGTACTGGCTTCACTTTTATGGTCAACAAAGGCATAGTTGACCATACTCTTACCGGTAAAACCAAGCAAGAGACTTACGAGAATGATCCAGAACAACTTGTTGCTCTTATTGTATCTTGCGAAACCAAGAGCTACAAAAATCGAGAGAATCAATAATAAAAGTGAAGTCATTTTTGTTAAACTTTTAAGTTATTTTTAATTTTCCTACGAGTGCGACTTAACGCAGCTTTTATAGTGCCTGTAGGAATTTTCAGCACTTTGCTAATTTCATCAACTGTAAGATCTTCTACGTAAAATAAATTAAAAATTTTCTGTGTCTTCTTTGGGAGCTTTTCAAACTCCTTTAGAAGAGATTCGTACTCAAGAAGATTGACAAGATCCTCTTCTTCTGAAGAATTAGTTAATTCGACAGGTAGTCGGCCTGAGTCTTCTCCTAATTCCATGGATTTCTCCTTTACTTTTCGTAGATAATCTATAGCTGTTCGATTAGCTATAATTCTCAGCCATCCGCCAAAAGACGAATAATCTGTGAACGTCGAGAGTTTTTGGTGAACCTTAAGAAATACAACATTTGTAAGATCTTTAGCTTCATCCATGTCATTCACGTAACAAAAGAGTACGTTGTCGACGAACTCTTTGTAACGGTTAAACAATTTATTAAACGCTAGCTCATTTCCCTTTTGAGCTTCTTTTATGGTCTCAATCTCAGATTGAGTGATACGCTGATACTCCATATTGTGGGGTAGGGGAGATCTCTCTCACCCTACTCCTGATAAAACGGAAGGTCATATACCATCTTTTGACGATACAATGACCAAACGTTGTTGACGAAATTGTTGAAAAGAATTATTTTCAAATCCTTTCCTCCGGTTTTCATTTCTACTTTTTCAAGTAGTCCTGAACCTATACGCATACGAGTTGTAAGTGTTTTGAACTTCATAGGGCTGCTTAGGATCATCGTTTTCATAATCCAATCACCAACTCTACGCAAATGCTCGTTACATGCATATTCATACAAACAATTATCGTCTAGGCTATCTCCTGCACAGAATATGTGGGGTTCATAGACAAAGCCTTTTTTAAGGCGGTTATGGAACCAGTTAACCACATTTTCTATACCTTCTTCTTTATAGCCTAACAGACTAGCTCTGTAAATTAGCATTTTAGGGAAATACTCCATTTTTATTTTGTTTAATTAAATGTTTTCTTAATAAACTTAGAGAAATCTTCAAAATATTCATCTAGAAAACTAGCTTTTTCTGACAATGCGTTATCAAATAGAGCCATATTACCACATTTACATGATATGTTATAATAGTTTTCTAAGTATTTATAGTTCTCTTGAAACCATACTACCCAGCTATTAACCCATATCCAAAATGCTCGTTCTCCAGAGTTAAATGTTTTGTTGATACCATCCAAATTTATAGAGTCTGCAAAATTAAAATTTTGAGACCCCTCATGTATTCCAAGAGCTTTTCTTAATGATGCATTCTTTTCATCTGTTCGAGGTGTTCCTCTTCCAGTGTTATAGATTGCCACATTTTCTTGGTATACACGGTCTATCCATCGCGTCTTTACGGCATACTTAATTCTTTCGTGTGGCTTCTTACCTATATTAGATAATCTACCGAACTCTGTACACCATTTAAAAGCGAGGTTGACGACATAAGGACACCTGTCCTTTATCATCGCTTTATATCCCTTTGTCATAACTAATAGGAATGAAATGGGGAATCGAACCCCAAATCATTCTCTCCACTTTGGTAGGAAACACCTAGACTAAACTTACGCTACGTTAGTATAGTCTACAATGTTATTTACATTGCCGTTTAATTTATAGTATAGTGCTTAATGTATTTATCTCCTCTGTCTGTCAAAACCAAACACGCCCGTGTAGGCAGTTTTACAACATGCCTAGGTTGCCCACGTTTATTCACGAACAAATCCGTGCCCTGTGGTACGTCAACATTAGACAGTTTTACAATATGTCCAGATTGTCCTGAATGGAGTCTAAACATAGAGGAGACACCTCTAATAGACCTATAGCAGGGGGAAGAGGAACTGTGGACGTGAGGGGAGTCGAACCCCTGTCCAGACAGATTATTTCATACACACTGTACATTCTTGTAAATGTTCCGATGATCAGTCAGAACATTCGATTTAAGCCACTTCAGAGTCGTTCTAAGGCGCCTTCGGCAGCATCGTGGTTAATTACTCCACTTATCTCCTACGGCGCCTCAGAACGCATTAAAACATGGCTAAAAATATATAGGAATCCTCATGATACGAAGATACTTAGAGGGCTATATTCAGCATTTTTGATATATTTTGCAGGGTTCTGGTAAATACATATCTTCTTTACCTGAGTCTCCCCGATACAACGATACGCACAAAACATATTGTTTGATCTACTGTCCCAATTTATTGTGTGGGTTCACATCTCTTCTTCTCATCGTGATACGAAGATACTTGATGAGAATGTCAATTCATTCTAAGATTCTTTCACTAAACTCCGTAGAATCTATGTACGTGATACGAAGATACTTGTACTAGAAGAAGAATTAGAAGCGATCGAATTGATAGTTGGCATAATACCAGTTGTTCGGATACTTAGTGCGCAACTCACGGTCGTGCTTCTCGTACTCCTGGTTCAATTCGTTCATCTGCTTACGCTGATCCTCATCGATCTTCTGCGAAAGGTCACGGAACTGATTTGGCGTAATCTTCTGGTCGTCAGGAACGACGGTACCATTCTCGTCCTTACCAAGAAGACGGGCCAACAAATCTGTGCGCTTCTTCAGAATATCAAGAGTAATCTTTGCCTTCGCACGGTCCTTACGGACATTGAGAAGCTCCTTAATACGGAGATAGTCAGCACACTTGACGATCTCTTTGACCTGGGAGATCTTGCGTTTCTCCTCATCCTGGCGGATTTCTTCTGCCGCCTTGTCTGCGATGTCTGTGACGAGGTTACCCTTCATCAACTTCTCTACTACGTTGTCTGCTGACACATTCTGCTGCTCTTTAGCAGCACCTTTTGTTTCTGCTTTTGCCATTTTGATAATGTTTTAAATGTTTGTAAATAAAATTAATTAACATATTGTTACCTCTCCCACACTCCAGGATGGATTCTTAATGAATACTGCACCGTTATTATTAACAGTGATATCACATGGAGCTTTGTGAGAGCAGTTAGCCAAATGAATGAGTGCGTATCTGGCTTCTTTAGCCTGATTTTCGCTAGGGTATTTGGATTCGAATACTAATGTTTTTGTATTCTTACCCTTTGCTTTACCCTTGATCGTATACACTGGGATCTTCCACATAGTCTAAAGGATTTAGCTTGTTTTTAAACTTGTCACGCTTATATGCCTTTGCTTTGGCCTCAGCGTGACGCTGATGATACACTTTCTTAGTATTACGTTGTGTTCTGCACATAATTACATGTTATCTTGAATTGTTTTAAATACATAAATAACATCGGTAGAAATACCGTAAGAATCACGCATTCTCTTACTTACGCCACCAGACATAACTCTGATAGCATTCATAAGAGATTCATTGCCAGACTCATTGGTTATAGCCTCTGACAATGCAAACAACAGCTTCATTTTTGAGTAGAAAAACCTGCCAAATCTTTTTTTCACGTAGATACATGCAGATTCTACAACAGAAAGTTCTGTAGCATTCTTTTCTTCTACATGATTAACGATAACAGAATTTACTTCTGTTTCATCCATTGTAACCGCATGTACATCTTTAACATCAGGCTTAACTGTGTTAAGCTGTGAAGCTATTGACATAACTTCTGATGCACTCAAATTAGCACCATCATAAGAGATAATAATGTACCGCTTCATAGCTAATCCTCCTTTGTCGTAATGTTTGTACTAGAGGACTGCACAAGCTTTACATGCTTACCATCAATAATGGTATCAATTGTCACCGTGTTGGGAATATCTGGCGGAGTAATAGCACTGTATTGGTCTTGTTTATCAGGAAGATTCAAATACACATGCTTGTTCATCTCGAACTCGTTCGATATACTCATCTTAGTTAATGGTTTCCCAGATTTTTCTAAGACTGATACCACATCACGCATAACTTTTTCAGGTATGCTGAAGAACACTGAGTCCTGATGTCTCCATTGACCTTCCGATCTCTGAAACTCTATAACGTCAGAACAGTCGGTGAATGTAGGATTGTCAATATACTGCATCATTTTTGACACCATGAGCGAATCATCGTGTCTGATTTCGCTCTTTGTCTGCTTTACATAGTCACATGATGACACTGTAGCAGCTACAATAAGCATGATTAAGCACATGCTAAGCTTTTCGAATAATCTCTTCATTTTGATAATTTATTAGAGATTTAACAAATGTTAACTATCCGGGTTTTATAGATATACGGAATCATCTATTGTGGACCAGCTAGGGCTTGAACCTAGGGCCTCCAGATTATGAGTCTGTTGCTCTAACCAACTGAGCTACAAGTCCAAATGGCAGTTTCACGTTACTTTTACGTCGGGCTTAGAAACTGCCAAACATCTGTGACGATAAAGAAGTACAAAGCTCTCCAGCTTGTGATTTTATACAGACTTGAACTGTTATGTAGGCCTCTAACCTAATAAATCTCGGGGACAGTATAAACTGCCCCCTTGAAATGCAACTAATTAAATTTATCAGTCCAATATGATATAAAATATATAATACTGGAGAACAATACAACTATCAACATAATAACTATTATTGCTAGCGAAAAAGCGCTAACATTAATTGTGCTATCTATGTTTGACAGTATATCAAACAACGGGAACGCTGAAATAATTATTAACACTATTGCTACGAATAGTTCTGCATACTCTCTTTTCATAGATATAATGCTATTTGTGATATCTCATCATAGTTGTCTTCACTAACAAACCATGAATCGTTATCTGTTGTTAAATAACTCTTCCTTGATCCCAAATCTACATCTTCTAACGATAGTACACACATATCATCAGGATTTGCAGACTCGTAGTTCTTTAAAACTACATTTGAATTGCTACAGTGCGATTTAAGTCTACGCAATGAAGCATGATGACGTCTAACTTCTAATTCTTCGTCAGACATTTGTCCGTTTTTTCTACGTTTTGCCATAATTAAGGACTAATAAAAATTATTCCGTCTTCAATGCATGATGGTGATTCTTCATTTAAAGAATTTAAATCGTTTACTCTTGGACAAGAAAAAGGATTATTAAAGATGCACCCATTGCAATTGTATTGACGTTTAGCCCTAACAACAATGCCATTTATTTTGTAGATTCTGCCAGGACTAAGTTTTTTACTCATAACTCACCAATTAGCTGTACTTTGTACATTGGTTGTTTGACTGGGACCATTTCATATCCTTTACGGATTTCTCCAACTTTTCGTAGTACTCTAGTTACTTTTCCAAGTTGATATGTTCTACGTATTGTTTTGCCTTTACCAGTTAATACAAAACACACAAATCTTGATGGATTAGCGTATAGCTTATCATATGCTGGTGATATAACATGATAGAACGAACCAATACCTTTTGTTGTATCGATTTTGTTCATATCTTCTTCGCTAACCATAATCTTTGTAGTTTCTTCAACTTTTTCAAGGTTACATGATTTATACATATAACATTTTCCTGTTGCCACGTCTCTTACAGCTGTACATCTGTTATTTGCACTAGCTATAACAACCATTAGGCCACCTACCTGAGTTCCACTTGGTAGAACATGGCGCACTACATCATTTTTGCAAAATTTCATTTGTGTACAAATTTAATTTTATAACGCACAATAGATGTAATTACACCATTTCTTAATCTAATACCAAGTGTTGGTTCGAGAGAGAATTGCTTGCATGTACTGATATAATCTACAACACTCTTTGAGATTGGAATAATCTCTGAGAATCCTGCTGATTTATCAATATATACAGCCATATACTTAACGGTTTTGCCGTTAGAACTAGGTTTCTGTACTATTTGTTTAATACATTCAACCTTACACATCATAGTGTCGACCACTGCTTTTTGCTGTGCATGACACTTTGAAGTCATCAATAATAATATTATTATGATGACTAGAGCTATTAATGGGCCAGAATTGCGTTTGTCTGGCTTCTCGTATAATTTTACACCCATTTTTAATCATCTATAACTCTGACTTGTACAACTGATGGATCAAGTCTATTAGAAAGTACATTCATTTTTGATTTTGGTCCTTCTGATAACACGGATATTGTCCTACCAACACAATTATTAACAAGGTCTTTGGCTTCTTTTAAGCCCAAACCTAGTTTGTCTCTAACCTCTTTTACGGCTAACAGTTTGTGTTCGGGATCATATGATACCAATACAAGTTTAGATCCAACATCCTGCTCTGGTTTATTAAGATTTCTCATTGCTTCTACAACTATTGTAGCTGCAATTTCTGTCTCTTCAATTCCATTTGTTGTTTTCAAAGAAACTCCACCATTGTCTTCGATTGTAATACTAATCATAGCTTAATGAATCGTTATGAATTTAACACTTGTCTTGCCAGCTCCAGGAACATTTGAATGCTTGTTATTAATGTAACTATTCAAAGTATTTTCCAAAGATTTGGCATTGACTTTACTTAATCCAGAAGAGAGGATCATTGTAGATCCTCCCTCCTTGGCAACTACCTTGTAGTTAAGATATTCAGCATCAGGTTTCCCTTTTGCTGACTGTAGCTTAACCGCCTGGTTATGCGTCTGCTTTTGTTTCTTCTGGTTCATTGTCTGTACAAATGAATGGTTTACAATCCAGACCAATAGCCTTAATTACATTAGGCTCACTGAGTTTATCCTCTGCAATCTCGCTAATTCCTCTAGCGATAAATGCAAGATGTCTCAAGTCATCAATGCTGTTGAATTTACCATCAACTTCAACTGTCACTTTGATGGTCTGTTCCTCTGTTACGGCGTCCAGTTCAACGTCAATAGATGTCAAGATTGGAATGTGTTTCTTGAACTTAGTCTCCACATAACTAGGAGAGTCCAAATCAACATGATCTGGAGACAATGTACGAGACACTGTTACGATTGTTCTGTTACCGTCAGCGCAAACTGCTGACCCAAGTTTTGGGTAATTATTACCCAGTAATTTCTCTAAAATGTTCATAATTTTGATAATTTAAAACATTATTTACTTGTATAGGACTACTTCTCACCTATACTTGAGCTTTGTGTTCCATCTGTAATTCGGTTTCCCTTTGGAGGCTTTGGACTCCCTACGGCTACATTAAACACTTAGGGTTGATGCAACTCAACCCTTATGCTTT
>JAJWOH010000186.1:0-4703 GCA_021635485.1 Segatella copri
AGCTCCACCACCACGAGGGGCAATCCGTTGACCATCACCACCATATCGCAGCGTTTGTTCTTATACTCTTCTACTCTCCACTGGTTCACCACCTTGAAGAGATTTCTTTCGGGGTGGTCGAATTCGATGAGCCGCATCAGGGCTGTTCGTTCTTCGCCATCTTGCAGGAATCCCACCTCCAGACCGTTTTGCATCCAGAGGGTAAACTGCTCGTTGTTCTGTTCTAAAGTTCCGATGCTGATGTTGGTGATTTGTTTGATTCCTTCATCCATTGCATCGGCTGGCAGTTGAGGATTAAGCCGTCGCATCGAGGCGACCAAATCGGCACGATAGAAAGGCTCCTTATAGTCGCGCTCCACCTCGTAGCCACATTCGTACGCATAGCCGAGTTCGTCTCGGAACAGGGCAATGAGCGTTTGCTCGTATGCGTCTTCGGTGAATTTCTTGTCGTCTGCCATAATGATATTTTTTAATTTTCGTCTCGTTATTTTTTTCGTTGCTCTTCTTATTCCGGGATTTCTATCTCGCCTGACATTAAGCGAGGGAGGAGGGTGTCACGGAGAAGGGAGAGGCGGGAGTTCTCATATTTTAGAGATAATCTTTTATCCATTATAGATGAACATAAATCATTAAAGTTCATAACGACTTTTTCATCAATAGGAAAAGCAATCATATAAGAATTAATATCACTTTGATTAAATCCCGATTGAGCACATCTTGCACCTTTATTATTTATGGACTGATAGAAATAACTAGTATTCAAATAACACCGGAGATATTCTCGATAATAACTCTTAATTGGTGTCACTTTTGCAAGGGCAACATTATATGCACCTTTTAGTCCCCAGCAGATTCTACCTAAGGCTGCTCCATATCTAGCTATCATAATATCAAGTTCATCACACAACTTATTTCTTTTAGATATTGGAATATACGTAATATGAGAGTCATTATCATAATCTCGTATTTGTATAAATCTTATATAACCTTCCTGGTATGTATCTATGAATTCAGAAGCAGGAGGTTGACTTCCCCCATTATACTTCATAATTTCAGACAAGGAAATAACTTTCCATCCTTCTGGAATCATTCCCAATTCACTATCCACGAACTTACCATCCTTGAAAGGCTCAAAGTCAACGAACCAATTCTTGAAAATAGCCTGCGCCATCTCCTCCAAATCAGCATTGATCTTGTTGTTCAACTCTATCTTGCGGTCGAGAGAAGAAAGGATGGAAGCTATGCGGCGCTGGTCTTCAAGACTCTTTGGACAAGGCAATATCAAATTCTCAATCATTGCCTTAGTTATAGCATTTCTCGTTGCTCCAGCAGAGGCTATTTGTAACAACTGACGTTTATTGTACTGAAGATAATACAACAAATAATTATTGTCGAGTTCTTCTTTCCGTGGTCGTATTATCGCAACATGCTGATTAACTCTTGCTGGCAATATTTCTGAAGGAACAATGCAGCATCGTGCAACAGAGTCTCCTGTTATGTTTAATAAAACATCTCCTTGGATGATTTCAACATTTTTCAGTTTATTGGCCTGCTCATCATTTATCGAGGCTAAACCATCTTTGCTGAATGCAAAATCCAAAACATTTTGGCTTCTGATAAGGTGATAATCGCCACCCTTATAAGCTTCTTTGCCTCCTGATGGTGTAGCTCCACTACCAATTTTAGAGCACACATCCCCCAATCTAACTTCTTTCCACTCCATACTTTACACCTCCCATCCAATTTTCTTCAACTGCAATCTGATCTCCTCTTCCTGCTTCTTGCTTTCCTCAAACAGCTGCTTCAGCTCTCCGGTAAGATTCGTCATTTTCTCCTCGAAAGGCACTCCGTCGCCTTCGTCTTCGGCGATTCCTACGTATCTGCCAGGAGTCAGGATGAAGTCCTGAGAAGCAATCTGCTCGGTAGTGCATACGGCACAGAAGCCCTTTTCATCCTCCAGGGTTCCCTGCTGGAACGCATGGAAGGTGTCGGTAATCTTCTTGATGTCCGTATCAGGCATCAGTTCACGAAGCTTGCGGGTAACCATTGAGCCTAAGTTGCGGGCGTCGATAAACACGGTCTTTCCCTTCTGCGCCTTGTTGCGACTGATAAACCAAAGACTTACAGGAATACCTGTACTATAGAACAGCTGCGAAGGTAAAGCCACGATTCCCTCTACCAGGTCGGCTTCGATGATGGCTTGGCGAATCTGTCCCTCGCCGCCACTCTGACTCGAAAGCGCACCATTCGCCAGCACCAAACCAATCTTGCCGTTAGGAGCCAGATGGTGAATCATGTGCTGCATCCACGCAAAGTTGGCGTTGCCAGCTGGTGGCAAACCATACTGCCAGCGTACGTCTTCCTGAAGCGCACTCTGTCCCCAGTCGCTGAGGTTGAAAGGAGGATTGGCAAGAATGAAATCTGCCTTCAGCGTAGGGTGCTGGTCATCATAGAATGTGTCGGCAAAGATTTTTCCTAAGTTCGCATCCAAGCCACGGATGGCAAGGTTCATGTGCGCCATCTTCCACGTATCAGGGTTTGCCTCCTGACCATAGATACTGATCTTGCGCAGGTTTCCCTTGTGACGTTCGATAAACTTGGCGCTCTGCACAAACATACCACCGCTTCCGCAGCAAGGGTCATAGACTCTGCCCTCGTAAGGCTCCAGTATCTCTACCAGCGTGCGGACAATGCAGGAAGGCGTATAGAACTCGCCACCATTCTTGCCCTCCAGACTGGCAAACTGCTGCAGACAGTATTCGTAGGTTCTGCCCAGCAGGTCTTTCTCCTCGCCAGCATCGTGCATTTCTATGTTCGTAAAGAGATCTACCACATCGCCCAGACGGCGCTTGTCCAGCTCCGGACGGGCGAAATTCTTAGGCAGAATACCCTTCAATCTTTCGTTTTCACGCTCAATGGCGGTAAGCGCTTCATCTATCACCACGCCTATTTCGGGCGTGTGGGCAGCAGCACTAATCTTGCTCCATCGAGCCTCAGCAGGCACGAAGAAGATGTTGTCGGCAGTGTATTCGTCCTTATCTTCCGGGTCAGCGTATTCGTCGCCCTGCAGCTCCTGAAACTTCTGTTCGAAGCGGTCGCTGATGTATTTCAGAAAGATGAGTCCGAGCACCACGCCCTCGTATTGCGAAGCGCTGAGGTTACCTCTCAGAATATCGGCAGCCTTCCATATTTTCTCTTCAAAACCAATGCTGATTGTATCTTGTTTCTTAGCCATAATATGTTTATTTTTCTACGAGCACAAGCTTCCATTTCTCATTCTGCAGAACGAGGGTTCCGTTGTTGTCCGTAATAGTGAATATCTGATTATCTATCTGTATTTTGTTCTCCTTTATTAAATAGGTATAGTGACCGCAAGGGATGTTTTCGGTGGTTGTTTGGGTCACTTTTCCGTTGTCATCGAAGTGGTTCACTTCTTCCGTTTCGGAGAAATAAATGTTCTCTGAGGTAAAATGACAGGACAAAGGAGCCTCTTTTACATCGATAAAGAGACTTCCAACGCGCTGATAAAGCTCTGAAATCTGCCAATTATGGGCTAAAAATGTGTTTTCGTAATCAAAAACCTCTGATTTTTCTGTTTCTTCGTCGCTAGAACAGGCGGTGAAAGAAAGCATAAAAAAAGCGACTATTATCATATAAAAATAAGATAATATTCGCCTGCGGATAAGAACATGATGAAATTGGGTTAACTTTGCCTGAGCAAAATTACCACCCCCCTAAAGCCTTATACATCAACAAGTTACATCTTTTCATCTTAGTATTGTTATTATGTAGTTTCTAGCTTTCCGGACTATTACTACGTCAATATTTTGTAAACTGCTAGCAAAGATAATAAAAAGTTAGCAAACCCAAGAATTTTATCACGTTATTTAACGGAAAAATGCAAAATATAGGGGTTAGGAAGGTATTTTACCCCCTCTCCTAAGGGTGAAAAATGCCCCTCCTCGGACCCTAAAATGAGCTCAGAAGGTAGATATTTTTGACAAAATTCGATAAACAGAAAGTAGAAAATGGGTTATAGAGCGGTGTAACGGACAGTATTCCGCACTAGAGAATGTAGATTATTACTATACAGAAAAGATTAAAGAGAGTTCACACATAAAGCGTATACTTCACTAATACACAACATTTTAGCTCACATCGTATCATATTATATTCTCTCTTTTTTAAGATTATAATCTGGTCATTTCCGGTCATGGTCATTTCCGGTCATTTTCATTTCGGGGGAGAAATGGTCATCTATAGTATAATATAAATAATTATTTATATTTACTATAGCTCAAAATGACCAAACTCTTTTTAAAAATGACCGAAAATGACCATGACCGGAAATGACCGCTTTGCTATTCTAGTTCTCCATTGCATGTTTTTCAGCACATTTCTGTTTGTCTGCAATAAAGTTCAGACAGAAAATCAACAGAACTTATTGTATTACAGCTACTTATAGCTTTTCTCGCATAGAAAGTTAGGGTAAAAGCTTGCATTCTGCTCGAAAATGTTGTATCTTTGCACCGGCAATCAAAAGAACAGCCTTTTGTGCCTTGCTCGGGTCTTCTCTTAAGACCTACACGGGTTATAAATGATGGCAGGCGCCGGTCATCAATGAAGACCCCGAAAAACGGCAGGAACGGGGGCGTTCTGGGGAGTTGCAAAACAAAGGACTCTAAACATACTACAAACGACTA
>JAJWOH010000187.1:0-4669 GCA_021635485.1 Segatella copri
CCTGCTGCTCGGTCATCGGCTTTTTATACTTTGAACTTTGAGATTTGAACATGATGATTTTACTTTGAACTTTGAGATTTGAACATTGAACTTTCTGATCAGTAACAGATTTTTTGCAAGTAAGCCCCACACGCCCTGAAAGGGCAGAAGCTCCTAGCCCAGGGCATCGCCCTGGGTTATTATGGACGCAACCCTGTCGCCCTGTAAGGGCAAAAGCTTTCAAGTACCAGGCAATTTATAAGGCTTTTGCCCTTACAGGGCGACTTGCTGACTGCTACTATACCCAGGGCGATGCCCTGGGCTAGGAGCTTTTGGGCCTTCAGCCCGTACTTGAACCACATGCGAAAGATCAGTTCTATGACTTTTTTCTAATTACATTTTGATGGCTCTCATCATTCTCTTTTTCCCGAAAGAGTCCTCTTTGGTCTCGATGTCCTGGAAGCCAAATCCTTCGAGCATTTCTCTTGTCTCCTTTTCGTAGAGAGGATTGATTTCGAAATAGAGCAAGCCCCAGCTTCGCAATTCTAATGAAGCGAATTCGGCGATGGCTCGATAGAATTTCAGAGGATCTTCGTCGGGTACAAAGAGGGCGAGACCGGGCTCGTAATCAAGGACGTTCTTCTCCATCTCTGCCTTCTCCTTTTCGCAGATATACGGGGGATTGCTCACGATGATGTCTGCTTCAAAATGATCTTTTCTGTTCGTTTTACACTTTTCAAGCAAGTCAAAGATATCGTCATTGCTGAAGGATGCTTTCGACGCTAACTGCTTGGCATTCTTTGTGGCAACATTGCAGGCACAGTCGGAAATGTCTATTCCTAAAACTTCTGATTTTGGAATTTCTAGACTCAGGGTAATGGCAATGCAGCCAGAGCCGGTACAGAGATCTATGATTCTTGGTCGAGGAGAGACAAGTTTTGTGTGACTAGCTTTTTTATAACTATGTAACATTTTGACGAGGTATCTCAAACGTAAATATTTGCGCTTGAGCCATCCTTTTGCCTCAAACATGTTGATGTCATCAAAGGCAACGTCAGGACTAATGTTAAATTCTTTTCTGATAATTGCCTCTTCTTTTTCCCAGTTCTCGTTCTGTGTTTCCACAATCCACTCGCAGAGTTCCGCCGTTTCGGGTCTCGGAATCAGCACGCCCGGCTCTACATGGAAGGTTCTTCCGGCAAAGTCAGCTTCGCCCAGAATATACTGTACGGGCTCGCCTTTTTGCAGTCTTCTGATAATTTCTTCCAGTTTTTTTTCTTCATCTGCAGATAATTCATTAACTTTGCCGCAGATTATGTCGGTCAGCGTCATTCCGTACCTCACATCGAGCACGGTGCGGACGATAGCCTGTGCTTCGCCCGCCTCATATAGAGGGGTAATGGATTGCCAAAGTTGTTGATACGTTTTCATACCGCAAAGATACGCTTTTCTTGATTTACTTATCTTATTTCTGTGTTAAATTATCGTAAGAAACACCTTTTTCTTATACAAAGATACCTTTATTTTATTATCTTTGTCCACGAAAGTCCCTTGGAAAATAGGCGTGAACTCGAGAAAAGTCCCTTGGAAAATAGGCGCAAGGTTCTGAAAAGTCCCTTGAAAAATAGTCTTGAGTCTTTGTAATACTCTAATAGAAAGGTGCTTATGCTAAAAAGAAAGATTGAAGATGTTCTCTTAACTTGGAAACAAGAGGAAAATCATAAGCCCATTGTCATAAAAGGTTGTAGGCAATGTGGTAAAACTTTCAGCGTGATGAAATTTGCGCACGAAAAATATCAGCATGTGGTTTATCTTAACTTCATGCTCAACTCAGATTATGCTCTAGCTTTCGAGGGATCAAAAGCAGTAGATGATATGGTCATCAATATTTCTGCGATGATTCCGGGAAGTGTATTTCTGCCAAAGCAAACCTGTTTGATATTGGATGAGATACAGGAATGTCCTGCTGCTCGTACTGCTTTGAAATTTTTCCAGATGGATGGGCGGTATGATGTGATTGCCACAGGATCCTTGTTGGGAGTGAGAGGGTATGGAACTCGGACCGGTAAAGATGCTGGTGAAACATATAAAAACTCAATTCCTGTAGGATATGAGAAGATTGTAGATATGTATCCTTTGGATTTTGAGGAGTTTCTATGGGCGAATGGTATCACGGAGCCTGTTATTGATAAGGTGAAAGAATGTTTTGAAAATGAGATGCCTGTTCCTGATGCTTTACATTTGCGTTTCCGGCAGTTGATCCTGCAATATACTGTTGTTGGAGGAATGCCTGCAGCTGTAAATCTGTTTCTTCAATATCATGATTTGGGAAAAGTTTTGGAAGAACAACGCAATATCATTGCGGAATACGAGGATGACATGGTAAAATATGCAGACGAAGCAGATAAATCTAGAATCAGAGAATGTTTTGAATCGATTCCTATTCAACTGAGTAAGGAAAATAAAAAGTTTCAATATGCCGTTGTGCGTAAGAACAGCAAAGCTTCTCAATATCAGGGTAGTCTTCAATGGATAGAAGATGCAGGTATCATCACCCGTTGCCGCAACCTTAATATTACAGAGTTGCCTTTGGATGGAAATGCTATGCAGGATGCATTCAAAGTTTATATGGTAGATACTGGCTTGTTCGTGTCTATGTTGGAAGATGGTACGCAATTTGATATTTTGCAGGGTAATCTTTATGGTTATAAAGGTGCTATCTTTGAAAATCTGATGGCAGATATCTTTACGAAGATGAAGAGAAAACTGTATTATTTCCGTAAGGACTCCGGATTGGAAGTTGATTTTGTGATACGTTACAAGGGAGAATGTGTATTGGTGGAGGTGAAGGCCAAGGATGGAAATACCAAGAGTACGAAGACTATTCTTGCCAATCCCGACAAATATCATGTATTTCATGCCATTAAACTAGGCGATTATAATGTGGGTAGGAGCAACCAACTTCTTACCATTCCTTTGTATATGGCTTTTTTATTAAGACAACCCTAATTGTAGAAAAAATGGAACAGAATAAGATAGACGAAATGTTTATGCGCCGCTGTCTGCAGTTGGCGAAAAACGGCAGAGAGAATGCCAAGCCCAATCCGATGGTGGGAGCCGTTATCGTGAGCGGGGATGGCAGAATCATCGGCGAAGGCTATCATGTAAGATGCGGAGAAGGGCATGCTGAAGTCAACGCCTTTGCATCTGTTAAGCCCGAGGATGAGCATCTATTAAGCCAAGCTACCATCTATGTGAGTCTCGAACCCTGCTCTCATTACGGCAAGACGCCGCCTTGCGCCGATTTGATAGTAAGAAAAGGAGTAAAGCGATGCGTATGTGGCTGCGTAGATCCTTTTGCTAAGGTTCAGGGGCGCGGCATCCGGAAAATTCGCGAGGCGGGAATCGAGGTAACTGTAGGCGTTCTGGAGGCGGAATGTCTCGAACTCAACAAGCGCTTTATCACCTTCAACACCCATCAGCGCCCTTACATCATCCTGAAATGGGCGCAGACTGCTACTGGTTTTCTTGACAACGGGGGTAGGGGTATGGCTATTTCCTCGCCTTTTACGAAGATTCTTTCTCACAAGCTGCGTGCCGAGAACGATGCCATCCTCATTGGCCGCGTAACCGATGAGCGCGACCACAGTCAGCTCAACGTTAGAGATTGGAGCGGCAAGGATCCGATGCGCCTGGTCATCGACCGCCATCATCCTTGTTTCGAAGGTCTGGATTTCTCACGGGGCAAGACGGAAGTGTTGCAGCAAATTATGCAGTACTTATATAATAATAAGGTGCAGTCGCTGATAGTAGAGGGAGGCGCCATCACCCATCAGGCATTCCTCGATGCCGGACTTTGGGATGAAATCAGGGTAGAAACGTTGTTATCCACATCTGTGGAAAACGTGGTAACTTCCGGAACGCCAGCGCCAAAGCTCCCTCATAACGTCAGGTTAATCTGCCACGAGGCGTATGATGAAAACATTATCAACATCTATGAGCGGATATAATCTTCTCATAGATTTGCTTTTTCCTTCGGCCAGCGATTTGCAACAGATTTAGTGGGGCGTATGCCCAATTCAACATTTAACATTCAACACTTAACATTCTAAAAAAAAGATGAGTAACAGATTTACATCGCGTCTGAGCGATGACGACGATTTCAAGCGAGACGAACTGATACGTAAGATAGAGCATTCGGTAGAGCAGATGACGCTCTCAGAACTGGAAGCCCTGTCCTACGATATGTTTACCAAGGGTTATATGGAGGATTATTAGATTCCTTTAAATCGGGAACAGCCGATGAGAGAAACGAAAATAGCCAACTGGCAAACCGCAAACAGCCGACTAGCGCATGTGTTGCTAGTCGGCTGTTTTACTGAAACAGTTATCTAAAACGCTTTATTTTGTTTTCGTATAAGCTTCCTGCCAAATACTCTTCACTCTTCACCTTATGCTCGGAACCCCCTGTGTTTATCGGCATTTCGAAGGGTGAAGAGTATTCGGGTACTCTTCACCCACTCTTCACCACTCTTCACCTTCAGGCGTTTCTTGCGCCAATTCTCTTAGCGGTTTACAAATCTGCCAAAACAGAGTGGTGAAGAGTGGTGAAGAGTGGGTGAAGAGATGAAAAGAACTCTTCACCCTTCGGAATGCCGATAAACACAGGGGTTCCCGGCCGAAAGGTGAA